>NZ_JBFUES010000681.1:0-4303 GCF_056403875.1 Bradyrhizobium sp. P2_E8 | reverse complement strand
GGCGCTTCAGCGCCGTGACGCTCAGCTCGGCCTTGAATTCCTTGCCGTCGCGACGGCGAACCATGAGCTCGCGGCGGCGGTTGAGCCTCCGGCCATCCGCGGACTGCAGGAAGTGCGCGAGGCCGGCCGTGACCCGCCGGCGCTCACTCTGTGCGACGATCAGATCGACCGCATTCTTGCCCAGCGCCTCGTCGCGCCGCCAGCCGAACAGCTCTTCGGCCCGCGAGCTCCAGCTTAGGATAGTGCTGCGATCGTCGGTCTGGACGAAGGCGTCGAGCGCGGTCTCGACGATGTTGCGGGCCAGCTGCTCGCTTTCGCGCAGGGACTCCTCCGCGAGCCTGGCCTCGGTCATGTCGCGCCCGACGAGGAAGAAGCGCTTGGCCTGATCCGACCAGTTGCCGAGCCAGGACAGCCAGACCTCGCGTCCGTCCTTGTGGATGCAGCGGGTGTCGGCGAGCTTCGGGTGCCCGCCGCGCCGGAGCGAGCGCATCTCCTCGCGGGATTGCTCGAGGTGGTCGGGGTGGATGAAATCGACGCCGCTGCGGCCGATCATCTCGTCCGGCCCGTAGCCGAGAACGGTCTCGCTGCTCGGGCTGACCTGAACGATGTGGCCCCGCGTGTCCATGATCATGATCAGATCCTGCGAGGCGTCGAACAGCTGCCGCCGCTCCTCCAGTTGCTGCTGGAGCGCCCGCTCGGCCTGCCGTGCCTCGGTGAGGCTGCGCGCGGACCCGGAAGCACCGATGATCTCGCCCGACGGTCCCCTGATCGGCGAGAGGTTCACGGATATCTCGACCGGGCTGCCATCCTTGCGCATGCGCACGGTCTCGAAGTTCTCGATCCGCTCGCCGCGAGCGATCCGCCGCAAATAATCCTTGCCCTGCTCGCGGCGGTCGGGAGGCACAATGATCGAGGTGGACTTGCCGATCGCCTCGTCCGCCGAATAGCCATAGAGGCGCTCTGCCGCCGGATTCCAGCCCGTGATGATGGTGTCGAGCGATTGCATGATGATCGCATCATCGGACGACTCGACCGCCGCGCTGAACAGGTTCTCGCGGGCGGCATGATGGCTTCGCGCGGCCTCGGTACGGCGATGTTCGAGAACCTCGCGTTCGAGAGCCGCGGTTTTTGCCTGCACCTCTGCGACCATTCGCGCGAAGGACCGGGCCAGCGCGCCGGTTTCGCCCGGCGCATCGACCGGAATGGCGATCTCGCCGTCTCTGCCGATTCTCTCGACGGCGCGGGTCAGTTGCGTAATAGGCCGTGTCAGCGTTCGGGCGAGCAGGATCGCCAGGACTGCCGCGCCGAGCACGGCAATCAATCCGACCGACAGCGTCGTGCGCTGGATGGCCGTGGCGAAACGGGCAAATGTCGAATTGGGAGCGATCTGGATGATTCCAAGCCACTCCTTTCCTGCGAGCAGCGCCGGCGCGAACGCTGCGCCGCCATTGTGGCCTCGCGCATCCTTGATGACTTGAGCAGAACCTTTGCTTGCCCCCATCAGCCCCGCAAAATAGGGAAAATCATCGGCCCAATTGTTGGGCTTGCCGCGCATCAGGCCGAACTCGCGGTTGCGGTCGGGATGCACGACGTAGTCGCCGCGCGCGTTCACGACATAGAGCTGCTCGCCCGGGCGGATCAGCGAGCGGAGACGCTCCAGCCCCGGACGCATATCGATGTTCACCAGGATGATTCCGAACGGCTTGCCATCCGGTGTGAACAGCGGCGAGCCCACGCGCAATGTCGGTGTATGGGCTGTCGTCGTCCCGCCCCGAACGCTTGCCGGTTCGAGCGTCGAGACATAGAGCTCGCCCGGGGCAAGCCCGATCGTTTCCTGGAAGTACTGGCGCTCGCCTTTGCGCTGCAGTTCGTCATCGGAAGCAATTCGCGCCGTTCCGTTTGGACCGGTTCGGTCCACCCGGACCAGCTCCGGCTCGCCATCTCCAGCACCGATGATGCGAAACTGGGCGTAAGCCGGCTTGGAGTCGATCTCGGCGGCGAGGCGCGTCGCGATACGCTCGCGCCACGTCTGCTCGGAGACACCGTCCTGCGCGTCGATCCCGCCGGCAAGACGGGCGCGGATCAGTCCATTGAGAGAAGCGGCCGCGCGGTAGCCGGCGATATCGCCCCGCGCTCCGGCGACGTAGCCTTCGAGATCGGATGCAATCAACCGCGAATGGGTTTCGAGGCGGTCGAGGACCCGCGGCAAGACGGCCTGCTCGACGCTCCAGTAGCTCAGCCATCCGACGGCAGCCACGGCTATCGCAACCAGTAAGATCATGGCAATGGCGAGCCGCGTCGCCAAAGTCATGTAGCGCCTTTCGTCGTTTCGGGCACGGTTCCGCTCGTCCTGGCGTGCAGCCGAACTGGTGTGCCCATCATCGGCGGCCGGTACTGACATCGGGCTCCTCCGGCTTGCCCGCGTCGAGGCAGCCGTTGACCGCGGCGAGCAGCGCGTCTGCCCGGAACGGCTTCTGAAGGCTTGCCACTGCGCCGAGCTTGGTCGCCATCTTCAGGAAATCCGGCTCCGCATAGGCGTCCGGCGTGGTCGATCGGCCGGAGATGACGATGATCGGAATCGCCGGCTGCTGCGCCCGGATGTGGCGCATCGTCTCCAGCCCGTCCATGCCGGGCATGAAGATGTCGAGAAACAGGAGGTCGAACTGGCTGGCCTCGAACAATGCAAGTCCCTTGTGGCCGTCGCCGGCGACGGTGACGTGATGACCGGCCCTCTCCAGAAGCAGCCGGATGGTGATCTGCACGGCCGGGTCGTCATCCACGATCAGGATGTTGGCCACGTCTGAATTCCTCCGGGTCGGCTGGGACGTTCCAGTGACTGCAAATCAAAGCATCAAAAACGAAATTGTTGCGCGGATTCTATCCGCCCCGCAAGCGGCTTGCGTTTGGGTGCGATTGACCCGGCCGGCGCGCAAAAGGGGGGCGATGCCATTGCAGTTTGTACGCACGCTTGCGTGCATATGAGCCAATGGTATCGCCGTAGTTGTACGGAGCCCGGATTTCACCATGAGTTAAAGGCGAGTGACCACAATCCCCCTCAGTTTCGGTACCCGCATTTTGCGCATTTCATTGTCCACATTCTGGCCTCTGCCCCACGCCGGCCGATCAACCGACCATCAGCACGAGATCTTTCATGTTCAAATCGATTGCGAACACCGGAATTCGGACCCGGCTGCTCGGCGGCTTTGCGCTGATCTGCGTTCTGCTCGCCGCGACCGTAATCTACACCGTCGCCGCCGTCTCGGATATCTCGTCGCGCATCAAGACGGTCGTGGATCAGCGAGCGCCGGTCGCGGTCGCAAGCACGGAGCTCGTCGGCAATCTCTATTCCACGCTCTCGATGCTGCGCGGCTATCTGCTCACCGGCGATGCGCAGGGCAAGCGTGACCGGGCGGCGGTCTGGGCCGACCTGGATCGCACCGCCGCGGGGGCGGCCGAACGCCTCGCCGCCGAGGTGCAGGCCTTCTTCGTCAAGCTGCGCAGCGGTCCGATGGACCGCCGCAGCAGCGACGATGCCGATTATCGCGGGCCGGAGCAGCGCACCGCCGCCTGACTAGTCCGTCAGGTATTCGGGGTGGTGGCTCCGGATCTTGTCGAGCTCGCTTAGCGTGCCCGACAAATGCTTGCGCAGATGCTGTTGTGCGGCATCGGCGTCTGCCGCCTCGATCGCGCGGGTGATCAGTCTGTGGTGGCGCACGATGTTCTGGGCCTTGCCGGGCGAGGGCAGGTGCAGCCGGCGCAGGCGGTCGATATGTCCRCTGCGACTGCGCACCAGCGCCCAAAGCTCCTGCTTGCCGGCGGCTGCGTAAAGCTGCGCATGAAAATCATTGTCGCCGGCGATGAAGCTCTCGAAGTCCCCGGCCTTGGCGAATTGCTGCTGGAGCGCGATCGCGTGGTCGAGGCGAGTGACCAGGGCCTGGTCACGTCGCTCCGCGAGCATCCGGACGATTTCGAGCTCAAGCGCCTGGCGCAGGAAATGGGCCTGCTCGGCGCGGCCGACGTCGACCCGGCTGACCACGGTCGCGTGCTGCGGAAACACGTCGACGAGCCCTTCCTCCTCCAGCCGCATCAGCGCGTCTCGGATCGGCGTCGAGCTGACACCGAATTGCGCGGCGAGATCGGTACGCGACAGCGGTGAGCCCGGCGGCAGTTCGAGCGCGAGAATGGCGTTGCGCAGCCGCTCGAACACCTGCGGCGCGGCCTGGCGGCCGCGATCGAGCCGGGCGGCCGTGCGGGGCGCGGGATGGGCTGTTTCCATGACTGCGACTCCGGCGGACTTGCCTTT
>NZ_JBFUES010000680.1:0-4306 GCF_056403875.1 Bradyrhizobium sp. P2_E8 | reverse complement strand
CCCTTCTCCACCACCAGCACGGCCTTGCCGAGCTTGGCGCATTGCACCGCGGCCCGGCGCCCCGACGGGCCCGAGCCGATCACCACCATGTCGTAGTCGTACATCGGAAGACTTCCGAACCCCACGGGACCAGCGGGAACCGATATGCAGCAATCGGGCCAAAGCGGCAAGAAGGCGGCAGGTCCTACCTCGGAGGTAATCGCACCGATGACGCCGATCTGGGAGCATCGCGCGTAAATAAATTCCCGAAGGGCCGCGCGCCGATGCATCAAACCGTCACAAAGCAGATCGATTCGTCGCGCCGCTGGTGGGTTCTCGCCATCGTCGTCGMCGCCCAGTTCATGTTCGGCGTCGACGCTTTCGTGGTCAACGTCGCCATTCCGACCATCGCCATCGATCTGCACGCTACGCCGGCGCAGATCGAATCCGTCATCGCGATCTATCTGATCGCCTATGCCACGCTGGTCGTCACCGGCGGCCGCCTCGGCGACGTCCACGGCACCAAGAACGTGTTCCTGGCCGGTGTGCTCGGCTTCACCCTGACCTCGCTGTGGTGCGGGCTGGCGCAATCAGGCACGGAGCTGATCGTCGCGCGGCTGGCGCAAGGCGCCACCGCCGCGCTGATGGTGCCGCAGGTGCTGGCGACGCTGCATCTGTTGTTCACCGACGAACAGCGCAACCGGGCCTTCGCCGTCTACGGCATCGTGCTCGGGCTTGCGGGCGCCGCGGGCTTCCTGCTCGGCGGCCTTCTCGTCACGCTCGATCTCGCCGGCACCGGCTGGCGCTCGGTGTTCTTCGTCAACGTGCCCTGTGGTCTCCTCATCGCCGGTGCCGCCTGGCGCATCATGCCGTCGGTGCCGCGCCGGGCCGGTACAAGGCTCGACATCAAGGGCAGTGTGGTGCTGTTCGCAGGGCTGTTGTGCCTGATCGGTCCGCTGCTGTTCGGCCACGATGTCGGCTGGGCGCCGTGGCTGTGGGCGGTGATGGCGATCGGTGCTGTGATCCTCGCGGCGTTCCTGAAGCTCGAGCACGCGGTCGGGCGCGCCGGCGGCATGCCGCTGATTGACCTCACGCTGCTGGCGGATGCGGCGTTCCTGCGCGGTCTCGGCGCCGCGTTCTYTTTCTTCCTTGCCAATCTCTCGTTCTACTTCGTCATGACGCTGTTCATGCAGCGCGGCCTGAAGATTCCGCCGCTCGAAGCCGGCATGGTCTTCGTTCCGCTTGCGCTCGCCTTCGTCGTGGCCTCGCGTCACAGCGGCGCGCGGGCGCGCCATCGCGGCACCAAGGTGTTGATCGAGGGATGCGCGGTTCAGATCGCCGGTCTCGCCGCGCTTGCGCTTGTCGCAGTCTATGTCGACGCGCCGACGCCGATCGGGCTTGCGCTCACCTTGATCATCTTCGGCTACGGTCAGGGCCTGGTGATGGCGCCGCTGTCCGGCGCGGTGCTCTCGACCGTGAAGCCCGTCGCCGCAGGCTCGGCATCCGGCATGTACGGCACCATTGCGCAGATCGGAAATGCGGCCGGAGTGGCCGCAATCGGCGCGATATTCTTCGCGATCGAATCATTGCAATCACCGCGCGCAGGATTTCTCGTCTCGCTCGCGCTGTTTGTGACATTAATCATGATCTGCGCCGCATTTCTGGCGTGGATGCGCCGCGCATTTGCACGAAGTTGAGGCATTGCGGTTAATGCGTGCGGATTCTCCGTGAATTTCTGGTAATTGACAGCACACACACTTTTCATTTTGCAGTGCAGCAACTATCTGGTTTGGCTGAACGTTGAATGTCGCCTGCCAGGAGTTGCCGTGTCCCTCGCCAGAAATGTCGATCTCTTGAGACGTCTGCCAAAGGTGGACGGTCTGCGCTTTGCCGACTTCGGCCGCAGCGCGGATGCGTCCAGTCCGTTGTCGGAAGTCACGGACTTCGGTGACAATCCCGGCAATCTTCGCATGTTCGCGTTCGCGCCGGCGCAGCTGCAGATGCCGCGCGCGCTCGTCGTCGTGCTGCATGGCTGCGGCCAGACCGCAGCTGCTTACGATCTCGGCGCGGGCTGGTCGACGCTCGCACGGCACTACGGCTTCGCGCTGTTGATGCCCGAGCAGCAGCGCGTCAACAACGGCAACACCTGCTTCAACTGGTTCAATCCGGAAGACACCGCGCGCGACAGCGGCGAGGCGCGCTCGATCCGCGAGATGATCGCGCATATGGTCAAGACGCACCGCATCGATTCCCGGCGCGTCTTCATCACCGGCCTCTCCGCCGGCGGCGGCATGACATCGGTGATGCTCGCGACCTATCCGGACGTCTTCGCGGCCGGCGCGGTGATCGCAGGCTTGCCCTATGGCATCGCCTCGAATTTGCGCGAGGCGCTGGACGGCATGTTCCATTCGCCGGCGCGTCCCGCGCGCGAGCTCGGCGATCTCGTGCGCAACGCTTCCGATTATCGCGGCCCCTGGCCGAAGATGTCGGTGTGGCACGGCAGTGCCGACCGCACCGTCAATCCCGGCAATGCCAACGAGATCGTCAAGCAGTGGCTCGATCTGCATGACCTGCCCGACGTGCCGATGGCCGAGACCCATGTCGACGGCTATCCCCGCCAGGCCTGGTGGAACAAGGACGGCGAGACGCTGGTCGAGTCCTATGCCATCACCGACATGGCGCATGGCACGCCGCTTGGGCTAGCCGACAACGACCAGCGCTATGGCGTCGAGGGCGCGTTCCTGATCGAGGCCGGCATCTCCTCGTCCTATCACATCGCAAAGTTCTTCGGCCTGACCGGCTGGATTCCGGACGCGGCGAAGAAGAAGGCGGAGGCAAAGCCGGCGCTGACGCCCGCGCCGCATCTGGCCCGCTCGATCCGCGCTGCTGTCGCCGAACCGGCCGAGCCGAAGCGCGAGGACGCCCGCGGCTTCGACCTCGGCCAGATCATCACGCGCGCGCTGACCGCCGCGGGGTTGATGAAGTAAACCCCAGCCGTCGTCCCGGACAAGCGCGCCTCGAGCGCGCGCCGATCCGGGACCCATAGCCACAGGACAAAGTTTGGCGCGAAGKCGCAACGCCGAGTCCCCGTAACCACATCTCCCTGTGGCTAAGGGTCCCGGATCTGCGCTAACGCTTGTCCGGGATGACAGCAGAGTTTGTGGTGACGCCGGCGCATCGCTGAATAGAGAACCTACATCTCGCCGGTGATGAACGGATTGGTCATCCGCTCCTGGCCGATGCTCGAGCCTGCGCCGTGGCCGCAGATGAAGCCGACGTCATCGCCGAGCGGCAGCAGCTTGGTCTTAATCGAGTCGATCAGCGTCGCGTGACTGCCGCCGGGCAGGTCGGTGCGGCCGACCGAGCCTGCGAACAGCACGTCGCCGACATGGGCAAATCGTAATTCCTTGTTGAAGAACACCACGCTGCCGGGCGAATGGCCGGGGCAGTGCAGAATGTCGAACTGCAAGCCGCCGATCGACACGGTGTCGCCCTCCTCCAACCAGCGGTCCGGCGCGAAATTGCGCACGCYGGTCATGCCGAAGCGCGCGCCGCTCTCCACCACATTGTCGAGCAGGAACTTGTCGGCGGCATGCGGACCCTCGATCGGCACCTTCAGCGCATCGCGTAACTCCGCGGCGCCGCCGACATGGTCGATATGGCCGTGGGTCAGCCAGATCTTCTCCACGGTGACGCCGGTCTGCTTGATCGCGTCCAAAATCTTCGGCACGTCGCCGCCGGGATCGATCACCACGGCCTTCTTGCCGGGCTCGTCCCAGATGATGGTGCAGTTCTGCTCGAACAGCGTCACGGGGACGATGATCGCGCCGGCCTTGGCTTTGGTGTCATTTTGCTCGGTCATGGCGCCACAATGCCGATTTTTGCCATGCCGCCAAGCAAAAGATTCGTGGCCCGGGCCCGGAACGGCCGCCTCGGCCGTCACACGGCCGTCCCAATTCGCCTGCTGGTTTGAACCGGGGGCGTTGCTTCCGCGTTCTCTCGCGCGAGGCAGTTTTTAGGTGGGTTCTCCGACATGGCGCAGGGCGAGGTGAATTGGTGGCGCGACGGCATCTTCTATCAGGTCTATCCGCGCTCTTTTCAGGACAGCGACGGTGACGGCGTCGGCGATCTCGCCGGCATCTTGCGGCGGCTGCCTTACGTGAAGTCGCTCGGCGTCGACGCGATCTGGCTGTCGCCGATCTTCTCTTCGCCGATGGCCGATTTCGGCTACGACATCTCCGACTATACCGGCATCGATCCGTTGTTTGGCACGATGGCGGATTTCGACGCGCTGCTCACTGCCGCGCACGAGAACGGTCTGAAGCTG
>NZ_JBFUES010000679.1:0-4309 GCF_056403875.1 Bradyrhizobium sp. P2_E8 | reverse complement strand
GCCTTGCGTCGCGCACGTCAGGTACATAGCCGAAATCGGTGTGGCTCCCGCTAATGCCCATGTAGGTAAGCGTGACAGCTTCACTGTCCCGTCATGGACTCGGCAGCGAGGTCGCAGGGCCCGCATTGTTCTAAATCAACAGACCCGCTTATTGGGGAATTACGCTGACGAACCGTTCCAGTCCAGGAAGGAGAGTGGTCATGTCGCGCCGAACCATCGTTTCACTCACCGCATCCGCCATCATTGGCATCGCCTGCATCGTGACTGTTTCGACTGACGCCTTCGCGTATCGAAGAGGCGGTGGCGTTGGGGTTGGTCGCGTTGGTGTTCATCACGGCGGTGTCTATCGCGGTGGCGTCTATCGTGGTGCAGCCGTGCGCCGTGGAGTTGCCGTGGGCGTCGGAGCTGCTGCGGTCGGTGCTGCTGCTTACGGAGCTTACGGAGCCTACGGAGGCTATCGCCGCTGCGGCTACGAACCTTACCCCCCTTGCTACTAGCCGGTCTTGGCGTAGCTGCCACCGAGTAACCGGTTGAGCCGGGCTTGGTGGCGGTGACAGTGCATTCAATCTAAATTGGTAGGCCGGTTAAGTGCACTGTCACCGTAATCACGTTCCTCACCTTCGGCGAGGGTCTGCACAACAACCACCACCGCTTCCCGCGCGACCCCTATCTGTCGCACGCCTGGTACGAGATCGACATCAACGGCCTGATCATTTTGGGATTGGGGAAGCTCGGTCTCGTGCACGACGTCTTCATGGCCGGCAGCCGGGCCGCTCGCGCGAACGAGGAGAGCGGGAAGACGTCGGCGTCGGAGTCGGAAGCGACGGTCTGAGCCACGACGCGTAGGATGGGCAGAGCGAAGCGAAGCTCGGGCATGAAGCGGCCTCCCTCGGCATATCCACAGGGTTGGGCGAGGTTAACACATTGGTTATTTCTTTGCGGTCATTTTCGCAACCTTAGTCAGCAAAGAGGCACCATGTCCGACATCACCATTCCCGGCGGCAAAATCCGTTCCTTCGTCGAGCGGATCGAGAACCTCGACAGCGAAATGYWGGAGTTGAGCGAACAGAAGAAGGAAGTCTTCGCGGAAGCCAAGGGCGAAGGCTTCGACGTGAAGATCCTCAAGGAGATCATCAAGCTGCGCAAGGAAGACAAGAACGACCGCGACGAGCGCGAAAGCCTGCTCGACCTCTACATGCGCGCGATGGAGACGGCATCGCCGGAGCAGGCGAAGGCGGCGTAAGACGAACGCGGTCATGCAAGGAGCGATAGCCGCGGCTTGCGGCTATCGCTCCCGCAGGACGACGACGACGAACCGATCGATTTATGATGGGGCGTTTGGTTCAATCTCGCTGTTAATCCCGGCCATCAATAGCGGCCGCCGCTGCCCTTTTGCTGCGTGATCCAGTCCGACAATGTTTTCGGTGTTGATTTCGCAGTCCGGCCGGGTGATGCCTTTGGATTGTCGCGGACGCCTTTCGTCGGACGGGTGCGCGGCGCTTGCGTTGCGCCAGCGCCCTTCAAGGCAGGCGTCGATGCCTCCGCGGCTTCCTTCTCCAGGCGCAACTGCTTCAATCGCGCCATCTTGAGGCGTTCTGCTTCGACCTCGGGTCGTTCGGCGAGCTGCGGCTTGTGTAGCACAAGCTCGGCCGAAACCAGGACACCGAGAATGGTCGTCTCGCCGAGCGCCTTGCAGGCTTCGAGCCGATGCAGTCCCTCGACCAGAACGAGGCGGTCTCCGTCGAGCCGAACGGAAATGGGGGCCTGTTGTCCGATGTCCAGAATACTTTCCGCGATCTCCCCGACGATCTCGGGCTTGATAGCTTTCTTCTGCTTCGTGGGAACGAAGATCTTCTCGATCGGGAAGCTCTCCGGTTTGGGCATAACTTGACTCCGCTTCTACCGGGCCCGTCGGAACCCATGCCGGCGGGTTGGGAGTTTAGGAGGGAAGAGCTCGACCGCAAAGGYTATTTCGGCGGTAGAGCATTGATGAGCATCGAAGCCGGAACCAATCTACGATTCCGGCGACAGTACACTTAATTGACGCCGCCCACCAAGCGCGAGCCGAAGCCGCAGATCGGCGGGACGGAGCGAGTGAATTTAGTGCACTGTCACCGTAATTCCAGTTAAGTGCACTGTCACCGTAATTCCCGATGACAGGCTTCGCGATATCCGGGAAATGGTCGAGCGGGCAGCCTCGGATATCGCAGCGCTCATCGGGGCTACGCTCGCTGGCTCATGCGTCTTCCGGCCCCGCGGCGTCGGAACACGCAGCTGTCGTTAGTGACGTGTCGCGCGGATTTCGAGCGTCGTCTGGGTGAGCCTGGCCACGAACCCCTCAAAATGCATGACCCTTTGTCTGGTCAATTGTTCATGCAACTCGGCAATCTTCTGGGATTCGGCGATCAGCGAGTCGCACACCTGTTTCGCGTACTCCATCTGAAGCTCAAAGGCCTCGACAGGTGAGCGCGCCGCCGCGAGCTTTCCCAGGAAGGTCCAGGCGTGCTCAAGCGACGTCCTCGTGTAGTCGCTATAGGCATCGGCAATCGCCTGCGCGCTGGCCTGGGAGGGTTCCACCGGTGCGACGGGCGCGCTTGCAGCGATCTCCATCCCGGAAGCCCCGCCCGGCAAGGCTGCAGCCGAGGGTACCTGCGCACTGATCTCTCGGCTCGTCTCTTGCCCTATCTCTTGCTGGGTCTCTTGCTTGTTCTCTTGGCTGATTTCCGCCGAGGCATCCGGCAATTGATGGGCCGCAGTTGCGTGTTGCTCGCCGGCCGCGGTTCGTTGCCCGGCCTTCTTCTTCCCGCCGCGCCGGCCGGATTTTCCCGTTGGCTTATTTTCGATCGCACTCAACATTGCAAATGGCTCCTGAATATCGCTGAAACCGCAAGCCTCCGTCGTGTTTGCGCTGAAATCGCGATTGGGGGTTGTCGCTTGCGTGGCGGCCATGTGGTGAGATTTTGCCGGGCATCGGCAAGGCCATCCGGCCGGGTCTTGACCGTCCTGCGCGCGAAACCATGCTCGACCACCCATTCTACGAGCTAATAGCCGAGAAGATTATTCCGCTTTGGTCGGGAACTTGAGCAGGCGACTCCACGCCCGCACGTGGCGGCGAAATGAATCGTTCGCTCAAGGCCGATCACGATGATGTTTTTATATGATGATCGTCATCTCATTGACGGCGCAACATGGATGCATACCTGCGGCTTCGAACATGTCATCAAGGAGAATTGCCATGACAACGAAGTCATTCATCATCGCGGCCGCCGCCGCGATCTCACTGGCCGGTGCAACCGCCGGCTTCGCTGCCGAGCTGCCAACCTATCAAGTCAACGGGCTGCCGATCTCGCCGGTTCAAGTCGGCGTGCTGGGAGGGGCGCGTGTCCAGGAGCAACCGCAGGTCACGGCCACCGTCCTGTCTTCGCATCAGCTCAAAGCCCTGACACCGCGGCCGAAGCGGGCTACGCTCGCTGGTAACTGAACTCGGCCGTGTGGATATTCATGGCTTTGACTAGCTCTACAAAGCGAACCGACTTCTTGTTGTGTCTATTGTTGCTGGCGAGAAGAGCCTGCGCGCTTGCATATGCGCAGATGTCGGCCATATCCAGGAGGCAGGTCTGATCCGACGGTAAGGCAATTGCATTTGAATGTACGCGGGCGAAGTGTGTGGCTTGTAGGCGTGCAAGACCCCAATCGATCTTGGTGCGGTCGGTGTCAAATGCCAGTTCGTATGTGGCCCCTTGGTGGTGTTGCAAGTTCGCGATTGCTGCAAAGCAGGCGAGGCCCGCTAGGTGTTTTTCGCTGACGTCAAACGGCGGTCCGTCGACGAGCTGTAGCTGTCGAGGGTAGCGCGTTTGATCAATCCAGGCTGAGAACCAGAGCCCCCCAAGGTTCTGCATCAATCTCGCGCATTCTTCTACGAAACCGTGAACATCTTCTGGCGCGAAATGCGCGAAAGGCGAGCGGCGACGCGCTTCGCCGCTAAACAAGACGCGGCAGTGAATCTTGGCATTTGTCGGGACGTCGCGAGAAGCCTTCAGGCGGTCCAGTGCGTTCCGAGCGTCTTCGCGGGCGTTAGGCGGGAGCCACAGTGTTCCTCCCGTGACAAACTGTTCAGCCTTGCTCTCGTCGCACAATGCAAGAGGCCGCTCGAACAGGAGCGGCCTCAGCAATTCGGTCGGGTCGGTTGGTGCAGCCAATGGACTTAACTACACCCCGTCGTGCTGCCGCAAGTATCGCACTTCATGCAGGTCCCATTCCGCACCAGCGTGAAGTTGCCGCACTCTGAGCACATCTCGCCCTCGTAGCC
>NZ_JBFUES010000678.1:0-4313 GCF_056403875.1 Bradyrhizobium sp. P2_E8 | reverse complement strand
CGTTGAGTGTGTCTCCCACACACACCTGCGCGTCGGCGTCGTGGCGGAAGGAGAAGGCGGTATTGTCGGCAAGACGGCACCAAATCAGCGTGTCGGCGCCCATCGGCTCGACCATCTCGACGCGGGCCGACACCGCGGATGGATCGTCGGACGCAGTCAGCTCGATATGCTCGGGACGGATGCCGAGAACGGCCGGCGCGTCGGTCGGCAGGCCACGAAAGGCGTAGCCGTTCAGTCCGAGCCGGTTGGCGCCGGCGATGAATCCAGTCTCGCCGTCACGTGCGATCCGGCCGGGAATGAAATTCATGGCGGGCGAGCCAACGAAGGAGGCGACGAACCGGTTGACCGGCTCGCGATAGATCTTCTTCGGCGTGTCGAGTTGCTGGATCACGCCACCTTGCATCACCGCGATCCGGTCCGCGAGCGTCAGCGCCTCGATCTGGTCGTGTGTCACGTAGATCATGGTGGCGCCGAGCCGTGCATGCAGCCGCTTGATCTCGACTCTGAGCTCGGCGCGCAACTGGGCGTCCAGATTGGATAGCGGCTCGTCGAACAAATAGACGCCGGCATGGCGCACCAGCGCCCGTCCGATCGCGACACGCTGGCGCTGGCCGCCGGAGAGCTCGCTGGGACGGCGGTCGAGGAGGCTGTTGAGTTGCAGCATCCGCGCGGCCTCTCCGACGCGGCGCTCGATCTCGTCTCGCGGCGTGCCCGCGACCGACAGCCCGAACGACATATTCCGGCGCACGCTCATACGCGGATACAGCGCGTAGCTCTGGAACACCATCGCGATGCCGCGATCCTTCGGTTCTGCCCAGGTGACATCGCGGCCGCCGATATGGATCTCGCCACCCCTGACGTCGATCAGCCCCGCGATCGCGTTGAGCAATGTCGACTTGCCGCAGCCGGACGGCCCAAGCAGCACGAGAAACTCGGACGCCTCGACATTGAGATTGAGGTTCTCCAGCACCTTCAGGCCGCCAAAGCCGATCTGCAGGCTCCTGATGTCGACATTCGATTTCTGCATGCTGCATCAGCCTTTCACTGCGCCGGCGGCGATGCCGCGCACGAACCAGCGGCCAGAACCGAAATAGACGACGAGCGGCAACAGCGCGGTCAACAGCGTTGCCGCCATGTCAACATTGTAGGCGCGCTCGCCTTGCGTCGAATTGACGATGTTATTGAGCTGCACCGTCATTGGCAGATTGTCACGGCCGGCGAAAACGAGCCCCAGGATGAAATCGTTCCAGATGCCGGTGGTCTGCAAGATCACCGCGACCACGATCATGGGCGTGGCCATCGGCATCATGATCCGCGCATAGATCTGGTAGAAGCCGGCGCCGTCGACGCGGGCGGCCTTGAACAACTCGACCGGCAGCGACGCGAAATAGTTGCGAAACAGCAGTGTCATGGTGGGAAGGCCGAAAATCGTGTGGATGATCACGATGGTTAAGAGCGACTGCCCGAGCCCGGTGAAGGAGAACACGCGCACCAAGGGATAGATGAACACCTGATAGGGGATGAAGGCGACCACCATCATCGTGCCGAACAGGATGTTGCCGCCGCGCACACGCCACAGCGACAGCGCATAGCCGGTGAGCGAGCCGACCAGGATGGAGATGACCACCGACGGCACCAGGATGCGCAGCGAGTTGAGAAAGCCGATCTTGATGCCCTGGCAGGTCAGACCGGTACAGGCCGACGTCCAGGCCTTGACCCACGCGTCGATGCTGGGAGCTACGGGCAAGGCCAGCAGATTGCCCTGCCGTATCTCTGCCATCGGCTTCAGCGAGGTGACGACCATCACATAGAGCGGCAGCAGGAAATAGAGCGCGGTAATGAAGATGAAGGCATAGAGGCCCCAGCGCGCCGGGGTCATGCGCTTCGACCGGCGAGCGGCGGGCAAGGGCTGAGCCGCCGCTGTCATCGCATTTCTCCCTTGCGCGTGCGCCAGTAGAAATAGGGCGCGACCACCGCGATCACCGTGATCAGCATGGTGGTGGCCGCCGCCGTCGCAAGCCCGATATTGGCGCGTTCGAACAAATGATCCATGACGAACTTGGCGGGTACCTCCGAGGCGATGCCGGGCCCGCCGTTGGTCATCGCGACCGAGAGGTCGTAAAGGCGCACCACGCCGGTCGAGAGCAGCACCGCGGCGGTCGCAAAGCTTGCACCCATCATCGGAATGATGATCGAGACATAGACCCGCCATTTCGGCAGGCCGTCGACTCGCGTCGCCTTCCAGATCTCCTCGTCGACGCCGCGAAGGCCGGCGAGCATGATGGCCATCACCAGCCCTGAAGCCTGCCAGACACCCGCGATGACCAGGCAATAGATTGCGGTCTCCGGCCGTACAATCCAGTCGAACGTCGCACCTTCGAAGCCCCAGCTGCGCAGCACATGCTGGATGCCGAGCGTCGGGTTGAGCAGCCATTGCCAGACCAGGCCCGTGACGACGAAGGACATCGAATAGGGATAGAGATAGATCGAGCGGATCGTGTCCTCGGCACGCACCCGCTGATCGATCGCAACCGCCAGCAGGAAGCCGATGGAGAGAGCGAGCGACACGAACAGCACACCGTAGATAACGATGTTGTGGACCGAGGTGATCCAGCGATCGTTGCCGAACAACATCTCATATTGCCGAAGCCCGACGAAATTGTTGTTCGGCAGCATGCGCGAGTTGGTCAGCGACATCCAGACGGTCCAGCCGGTGGCACCGATATAGACGACGAGCATCACCAGCAGCGCCGGCAAGAGCGCGGTGATCGCGGAAATTCGGGAGTTCAGCGAAAGACGCATCGCATCGCCGGATTGAAGAGAGGTCGACGGGTGGGAAAGGCGGCCAACAGCTCGTCAGCCGCCTTTTTGTGATGCATCACTCCTGGGACTTCAGCACAGCCGCGACCTTGGCGGAGAATTCATCGGCGCTCATATTGGTGTTCCAATATTGCGAGATGGCATCCTGCAGCGCGCCGATCATCGCCGGCGGCGCCAGCATGTCGCCGGACGGCATTTGCTGGGCCTTGTCTGCGACATAGCGCATGCCCTTCTGGGCACATGCGTCGAGTGCGGACGTATCGACATCGCTACGCACCGGGATCGAGCCCTTCTTCAGCGCGAACTGGATCTGGGTCTCGGGCGTCAGCATCAGTCTCGCCAACGTCATCTGCGCCTTGGTGACGGATGGGTCCTTCGCCTTCGGGAATACGAACACATCGCCGCCCATCACATAACCGCCGCTGCCGTTAGACAGCACCGTGCAGCCATAGTCCTTGTCGGCGATTTTGCCCGCCGCGATGAATTCGCCCTTGGCCCAGTCGCCCATGATCTGCATTCCGGCCTTGCCCTGGATGACGAGATTGGTCGCGTCATTCCAGTTGCGGCCGGGCGCGCCGGCATCGACATAGTCCTTGAGCTTCTTATAAGTGACGGCGACCGCCTTGAACTCGGCGCTCCGGGCCAGCGACGCGTCGCGCTTGCCGAGGATGCCGGTCCACATCTGTGCGCCGCCGACGCCGATCAGGACCGAATTGAACAGGTTTTGCTCCCAGTTCTTCTGGCCCGAGAAGGCCAGCGGGATCACCTTGCCCTCGGCCTTGAGCTTGTCGAGAATAGTAATCGCGTCGTTCCAGGTCTTCGGCTCATCGGCGCCGACGGAGGCAAGCACAGCCTTGTTGTACCAGAGCCAATTCTGACCGTGGATGTTGATCGGCACCGCATACATCTTGCCGTTGCGGGTCGCGGCGGCAGTGATCGCGGCAGGCATCACGCCTTTCCAGTTGCCTTCGGTTGCGACCGCATCGACATCGGCGAGCAGGCCGCCTTCCACCAACTCGTCGAACTGCTTGCCGGTGTTGAGCTGCATGGCGGTCGGCGGATTGCCGGCGACGGTGCGGCTGATCGCGGCGTTTCGCGCATTCGCAGCGCCGGCGACCGCGCTGTCGATCCAGGTGCCGCCGGCCTTGGTGAACTGGTCGGCAAACACCCTAACGGCGGCCGCCTCGCCGCCGGAGGTCCACCAGTGGATGACTTCGGCCCTCATCTCTTCTGCGGAGACCGGTACCGAGACGCAGGCCGCGGCGACAATCGCCACCGATGCGAACAGTGTGCGCTTCATCATTCCCTCCCGATATGCCTTTGCAGGCGTGTGTATTCAGCGTGCGGCCCTTATGGGCTCGTTTTGGCTTTACCCATCCAATGTAATCGAGTACATCCTAACTCTAGCAGAACTGTTTGATGTTGCAAGTCCCGGGACGACGCCGAGATGGCGAGCCTCACTATGTCCACGCGAACCAGAGTGAGACGTCAGA
>NZ_JBFUES010000677.1:0-4313 GCF_056403875.1 Bradyrhizobium sp. P2_E8 | reverse complement strand
GAAGCGGGAAGCGGCATGTTCAGGAACTGGCGGATCGACTCGGTCAACGGCGCGCTGCTGGCGGCCTATTTCATCCCGGCCTGGACGCTGGTTGCCTTCAACATCATGGTGGCGCCGGTGCACGGCCTCTACGAGCGGCCGAGCGTCGCGGTGGCGCTGTTCCTCAGCGACCATCTCCAGATGGCGGGGATGGACACGGTGCGCGCGGCCTGGCTGCTGGCACTGGGACGGCTGACCGTGGTGGCGTTCTTCGCGATCTACCTCGTGCTGCTGTGCATTCCCCGCGTCCGCAGGACTGGCGGCAGTGACGAGGCGCTCGGCATTGCGCTGGCGATAGGCAGCCTGATCTCGTTCGCGAGCATGGTCATGGCCTCGAAGGTCGGCGAGATGGCCGCACTCCGGCTGCACGCCACCGAGCTCTTGCTGCTGCTGGGAGCTGCGATCGTGATGGTGATCGAGCGGCCCGTGGCGGCGCCAAAGGCCGTCGAGGCCGCCGCGCCGCTAGGTCTTGAGCAGGYCGAGCTCCTGCACAATCTCTGAGGCTTCCTTGACGGCGTGGTTCGCCGCCGGCACGCCGCAATAGATCGCCTGCTGGAGCAGAATTTCCTTGATGTCGTCGGGGGTGAAGCCGCCTTCGGCGAGTGCCGCGCGCACATGCAGGCGGAATTCGTCCCATTGCCCTAGCGCGACCATGGTGCCGATCACAAGCACCCGCCGGGTGCGCTCGTCGAAATGCGGCCGCGTCCAGATCTCGCCCCAGGCGTAGCGGGTGATCAGGTCCTGGAAATCGTTGTTGAAGGCATTGCGACCCGCGATCGACTTGTCGACCCAGGCATTGCCCAGCACTTTGCGGCGTACGTTCATGCCGGCATCGCGGCGCTTCTGGTCGTCCATGGTATCCTCCTCTCCGTCATTGCGAGCGCAGCGAAGCAATCCAGAATCTTTCCGCGGAGACAGCTGGATTGCTTCGCTGCGCTCGCAATGACGAGCTGTGAGATCAACGCTGCGTCAGGAACCCCACCACCGCATCGGTGAACGCGTGGGGCTGCTCGACATTGGAAATGTGGGCGGCGTCGATGATGGTCATGCTCGCGCCGGGAATGTTTGAGCGGATCAGTTCGCCCGCGGATATCGGCGTCGCCATGTCGTGGCGGCCGGCGATCACCAGCGTCGGGCTCTTGATCTTTGGCAGCAGCTCGCGTTGGTCGAGCGTCGACAGCGCCTCGCAGCAGGCGAGATAGCCCTCGACGGGGGAGGCGAGCAGCATCGCCTTCATCCGGGCGGTGATGTCGGGCTCGCGCTCGCGGAAATCCTGGGTGAGCCAGCCCGCGATCACGGCATCGGCCACCGCCGCGATGCCGCCCTTCTTCACTGCATCGATGCGTTCCAGCCATTTGGTCGGCTCGGCGTAGTAGCAGGAGGTGTTGGCGAGGATCAGCTTGCCGAAGCGTTCCGGCGCATTCGCGCCCAGCCATTGCCCGACCATGCCGCCCATCGACAGGCCGCACCAATGCACCTTCTCGATGTTGAGATCGTCGAGGATTGCCAGCACGTCGCGGCCGAAGCGCTCCATCGTATAGGGGCCGGGGGGAACGTTCGACTTGCCGTGGCCGCGGCGGTCATAGCGGATGACACGGAAGACCTGCGTCAGCGCCTTCATCTGCGGCTCCCACATCTGAAGCGTGCAGCCGAGCGAATTGGACAGCATCAGGGTCGGCCCGCCGTCGCGGCCCTCGACGGAGACGTTGATCAGGCAACCGTCGGCATCGATCATGGGCATGCGGCGTCTCCGTTCAGGAGCATGATCCGGAAAAGTGTGGAGCGGTTTTCCGAACAGATCATGCTCAAACAATTAGTCTCGGTCGAGGCTGTCGAGCAGCCGGTCGATCAGGGCTTGGGAAGCCCCTTGATAGGCCATCGGCTCGAACAATGCCGCAATTTTTTCCGGCGAAAGATGCGCGGTGACCTGCGAATCGCCTGATAGCACCTCGCGCAGATGCTTCTTCTCGGCGACCGCGCGCTTGCTCGCGGCCTCGATGAGATGATGCGCATCGCTCTTGCCGATGGTCTCGGCCAGCGCGAAGGTGACCGCCTCGGCCATGATCAGCCCGTGCGTCGCATCGAGGTTGCTGCGCATGCGTGCCGCGTCGACGTCGAGGCCCTCGGCGATATCGACGATGGCGGCGAGCGCGCCCGAGGTGACCAGCATCAGTTGCGGCAGCGTCGGCCATTCCGCGTGCCAGGGGCCGGCGCTGCGCTCGTGGTCCTGCACCTGCGCGGCAAAAATCGTCGCGGCGAGCTGCGGGGCCATGGTCGCACAGCCCAGCGCGCTTGCGGCCGCGACCGGATTGCGCTTGTGCGGCATGGTCGAGGAGCCACCGCGGCCTTCGCCGGCCGGCTCGAACGCCTCGGCGACATCGGTCTGCATCATCAGCGAGACGTCGCGCGCGATCTTGCCGCAGCTGCCGGCGAGAATCGCAAGAGCCGATGCGGCTTCCGCGATGCGGTCGCGATGGGTGTGCCAGGGCGCTTCCGGCAGCGGCAGGTTGAGCCCCCGCGCCAGTCGCTCCGCAACGACGAGCCCCTTGTCGCCGAGGGCCGCGAGCGTGCCGGCCGCGCCGCCGAATTGCAGCGCGAGGCCCTCGCGGGAAAGCCGCCTGAGGCGGCAGCGGGCGCGGGCAAGGCTTGCGGCATATTCGGCGGCCTTGAGCCCGAACGGCATCGGCAACGCATGCTGGAGCCAGGTCCGCGCCACCATGGCGGTGTTGCGATGATTACGCGCCAGTGCGGCAAAGCCCTTGATGGCACGGCTGAGGTCGGCGTCGAGTGCATCGATGCCGGCACGCAGTGCGAGCATGGTCGCGGTGTCGATGACGTCCTGGCTGGTTGCGCCCCAATGCACGTAGCGGGCGGCCTCCGCATCGGCCTTGGCGACATTGGCGGTCAGCGCCTTGACCAGAGGAATGGCCAAATTGCCCGATCGGGTCGCGGCCTCTGCCAGGGCAGCAGGGTCGAAGGACTCCGCCTTGCATGCTGCTTCGATCGGGCCCACGGCGGCCGCGGGAATCACGCCGGTCGCGGCCTCGGCCCGGGCGAGGGCTGCCTCGAAATCGAGCATGTTCTGAAGGGTGGAGCGGTCGTCGCAGACGGCGCGCATGGCGGTGCTCGACAGCATCGGCGCGAGCAGGGGGGAGAGGGCTGTGCTCATGTTGCGCGGGACCTAACCATCATGGCTCGCCTGTGCCAATCCAAAACCGACCGCACAAGATTTTTTGCAGTTGCGAATATGCATTGCACGTGACCGGAGGCCGCCCTTTCCTTTGCGGTCCCCGTGCGTTACTTGAACAGCATTATAGTTGCACGATCCCGGGAGGCACCCCATGGCCATGACGATGAACGGCGAAGTCCAGCTTGCGGCGCCGCGCGAGGCCGTGTGGGCCAAGCTCAACGATCCCGAGGTGCTGAAGGCCTGCATCCCCGGCTGCGAGGAGCTGGAGAAGACCGACGACGGCGGCTTTCGCGCCACGGCCAAAATGAAGGTCGGCCCGGTGTCGGCGCGCTTCAAGGGCAAGGTGACGCTCTCCGATCTCGACCCGCCGAACGGCTACAAGATCTCCGGCGAAGGCGAGGGCGGGGTGGCCGGCTTCGCCAAGGGCGGCGCCGTGGTCAAGCTCGCGGAGAAGGACGGCGGCACGCTGCTCTCCTACGACGTCGAGGCGCAGATCGGCGGCAAGTTGGCGCAGCTCGGACAGCGCCTCATCAACGGCGCCGCCAAGAAGCTGGCCGACGAGTTTTTCGCGAACTTCGCCAAGGCGGTACAGGGCTGAAGGCTATCGCCTTTCGGCATGGCGCCTTGCGTCCGGGGTGATGTTGCCCCGGGGCATAATGGCCCATATGATGGGTTGGAATAATTATAAGAACCGCTTCGACGGGACCCGTCGGGGCGCTGATAGAGAGTGCTTATGGCAAAAATCTCCCTCATCGTGAACGGCAATCCTGTGACGGCCAACGTCGATCCCCGCACGCTTCTGGTGCAGTTCCTGCGCGAGAATCTGCGGCTGACCGGCACCCATGTCGGCTGCGACACCTCGCAGTGCGGCGCCTGCGTCGTGCATCTCGACGGCAAGGCCGTGAAGTCCTGCACCACGCTTGCCGTGATGGCCGACGGCCACGAGGTCAAGACGATCGAGGGGCTGGCCGCCGACGGTGCGCCGCTGCATCCGATGCAGGAAGCCTTCCGCGAGCACCATGGCCTGCAGTGCGGCTTCTGCACGCCCGGCATGATCATGACCGCGATCGACATCGTCCATCGC
>NZ_JBFUES010000676.1:0-4316 GCF_056403875.1 Bradyrhizobium sp. P2_E8 | reverse complement strand
CCCGACGTCCTGATCGAGCCGGTGCATAGCCGCATTTCGGGCGCATGGACCATCCTGATCGTGCGCAAGATCGTCGGCCCGAACGGCGAGTTCATGGGCGTGGTCGGACGCGGCATCGAGCCGGCCAATTTCGAGAAGTTCTTCGAGTCCGTCGTGCTTGGCGAAGGCGCGACCATCTCGATGCTGCATCGTGACGGCACGCTGCTCGCCCGCTACCCGCATTCCGGCGAATTGATGGGGCGGAACTTCAGGAACGGCCCCTTCGCGCAGCAGAGAGTCTTCAGCCTCGACCATTTTACCGGACGCTTCATCAGCCCCGTCGATGGCGAGGACCGCATGATCTCCTCGCATGCCCTGCCCCACTTCCCGATCCTGATGATGGCCACCGCGACGCGCGCGGCGGCCCTGACGGATTGGCGCGAGCAGATCGGCATCCTGATCTCGGTCGCCGCCGCTTCCGCGCTCGCCATCGCCGGCGTGCTGATCGCGATCGTGCGCAAGCTTCTGGAGCAGCACCGCCGCTCGCGGGAACGGCTGATGCTGGAAAAGCAGCGCCTCGACCGCGCCGTCAACAACATGACCCAGGGCCTGCTACTGTTCGACGCCGAGCAGCGTCTCGTGGTGTGCAACCAACGCTATATCGAGATGTACGGCCTGTCGCCCGAGGTGGTGAAGCCCGGCTCCAGCTTCCACGACATCATCGCCCACCGCAGGGCGACCGGCTCGTTCACCGGCGACGTCGACAACTATGTCGCGCGCGTGCTGGGCGACGTCCACGCGCGCAGCTCCATGGTGGTCGACACCGCCGACGGGCGCTCGATCCACATCCTCAACGAACCGCTCGCGGACGGCGGCTGGGTGGCGACGCACGAGGACATCACCGAGCGCCGGCGCATCGAGGAGCGCATCACCCACCTCGCCCATTACGACGCGCTGACCGACCTGCCCAACCGTGCCATGTTCCACGAGCATCTGCGGCAGGAGCTGGCCGCCATCGCCGACGGCGAAGAGATCGCGGTGCATTACATCGACATCGACGAGTTCAAGGGCGTCAACGACGCGCTCGGCCACCTCGTTGGCGACGAGCTCCTGAAGTCGGTCGCAACGAGCCTCAGCCGCTGCGCGGGCCCGGCGGATTTCGTGGCGCGGCTCGGCGGCGACGAATTTGCCATCGTGCAGAGCGCAGTGACGTCGCCGGACCAGGTCAACGATCTCGTCGCCCGGGTTTTCGAGTCCATCCGCGCACCCTTCGACTGCATGGGCCACCACCTCACCACCGACGCCAGCATCGGCATCGCGCTGGCGCCGGGGCACGGGACCGCGCTGGACCAGCTCCTGAAGAATGCGGACATGGCGATGTACGCCGCCAAATCCGCCGGACGCCGCACCTATCGCTTCTTCGAGCCGGAGATGGACGCCAAGGTCCGCGAGCGGCGGCAGCTCGAGATCGATCTGCGCCACGCCATCGCCGAAGACGGCCTCGAGGTCTATTACCAGCCCTGCCTCGGCCTGAAGGACGATCGCATCACCGGCTGCGAGGCACTGGTGCGCTGGCGCCACCCAGAGCGCGGCATGGTCTCGCCGGCCGAGTTCATCCCGATCGCGGAGGATACCGGCCTGATCAACGAGATCGGCGAATGGGTGCTGGCGACCGCCTGCCGCGACGCGGCCACATGGCCCGACGACATCCGTCTCGCCGTCAACGTCTCGCCGGTGCAGTTCAAGAGCGGCACGCTGGCGCTGAAGATCATGGCGGCGCTCGCCGCCTCCAACCTGCCGGCGAGCCGGCTCGAGCTCGAGATCACCGAGGCGGTGCTGATCCGCGACGACGACACCGCGCTGGCGATCCTGCACCAGCTCCGTGCCATCGGCGTGCRCATCGCGCTCGACGATTTCGGCACCGGCTAYTCSTCGCTGAGCTAYCTGCACCGCTTCCCSTTCGACAAGATCAAGATCGACCGCTGCTTCGTCAACGATATCGCCGGCCCCGACGGCTCCGCCAGCATCGTCCAGGCCGTCGTCAACCTTGCGGCCGCCCGCCGCATGACCACCACCGCCGAGGGCGTCGAGACCGAGGAGCAGCGGCGTCTGCTCCGCACGCTCGGCTGCTCCGAGATGCAGGGCTATCTGTTCAGCGCCGCTAAGCCGGCCGACAAGGTGCTGGAGCTGTTCGCACTGCATCGCAGCCGGCTCGCCCAGCGCGACGGCAACCTGGGCCATCGCCGCGAGGCAAGCTAGGCAGCCGCTGGCCCGGCCTGCTACACTTACCCAAAGTCGCTACGGGCAGGTGTCATCAATGCGTTTTCCGGGAAGCATTGTAGCGTCGGTCTGCATCTGGCTATGGGCCATCGGAACCAACTCAAGTCCAGCCGCGGATCTTGAGCAATTGCTCAGCAACGGTCGCGTACCCGGGCTTTCTTATGCGATGATCCGCGCCGGCAAGATTGTCGAGACGAAAGCACTCGGTGTCCGAGACACCTCGACGAATCTTCCGGTCGACGAGACCACGATCTTCGAAGCCGCTTCACTGTCCAAGCCGATTTTCGCCTATGCCGTGCTCCAGCTGGTCGATGCCGGGACGCTGTCGTTGGACACACCTCTCTCGACCTATGTGCCTGATTTCGTCAAAGACGATCCTCGCGCGGCTTCGATCACCGTGCGCAATGTGCTCAGCCAATCATCCGGCTTGCCCAACTGGCGCAACATCACCACGCCTCTCAAGACCTATTTCCCCCCGGGCGAGCGCTTTAGCTATTCGGGCGAGGGATTCGTCTGGCTTCAGCGCGTGGTTGAGAAGATCACGAGCCAGCCGCTGAACGATGTCGTGACGCGTCTGGTATTTGATCCGCTGGACATGAAGCATTCCAGTTTTGTCTGGCGGGCGGATTTCGAAGCCGATTTCGCAGCTCCCCACGATGCCAAGCCGGAGCCGGGTAACAAGCGGCCCCCTTCAAGAGCCCTCAGTGCCTCCACGCTGCATACGACAGCGGCGGACTACGCTCGCTTCCTGCAAGCCGTACTGTCTGGTGCGCGTCTCAGACCTGAAACTGCGAAGCAATGGCTCGATCCACAGGTCAGGCTTCGACAGCACTGCATTCAATGCATCTCAACCGATCGATCTGACGCTGATCAGCACGTTGCGTGGGGCTTGGGCTGGGGCCTTGAGCCCAATGGAGGCACATTCTTCCATTGGGGCGACAACGACCAGTTCAAGGCATTCGTGATTGGATCACGATCGGATCGATCAGCCCTCGTTGTCTTCACCAACGGCTTCAATGGAATGGCGATCATGCCGGATATCGTCCATCAACTGATGCCCGGTGATCACCCCGCTTTCGCGTGGCTCGATTACTCACGGATTTCTACCGGCCGCGCAGTGCTCGATTGGCTACGTGCCGGCTGGCGTCAGTAGATCACTAAACCGTGGCCCGCCTTTCCATGGCGTGAATCCGAGCTGAGATCGCCGCCCCAGAACGAATTCGCCCGGGAGCGGAGATCCACTCCCGGGCGATCGCTGGATGTCGCAAGGACCAATTGAATTCAGTTCGGCACCGCAGCCTTCGGCGCGGGCTTCGCGGCGACCGCATTCGCGGTGACGCCGTGCAGGAAGTCGTAGGCCGCATGCAGGGCCTTGTCGTCCTTCTCTTCCGGCGGGACGTAGGACTGCGATCCCGTCTGCTCGGTGCCGTCGGAGGCCGACAGATGGCCGCGCATCTGGGACTCCGCCATGGTATCCATCCGGCCCTTCAGCTCGGGCGGCACGTCCTGGAGGATCTCGATATCGGGCGCAATGCCCTGGGCCTGGATCGAGCGGCCCGACGGCGTGTAGTAGCGCGCCGTGGTCAGCGCCAGCGCGCCATTGCCGGCGCCGAGCGGAATGATAGTCTGCACCGAGCCCTTGCCGAACGAGCGCGTGCCGATGATCGTGGCCCGCTTGTGGTCATGCAGTGCGCCGGCCACAATCTCGGAGGCCGAAGCCGAGCCGCCGTTGACCAGGATCACCAGCGGCTTGCCCTTGGTGAGATCGCCGCCGTGCGCGGTGAAGCGCTGGGTTTCCTCCGGATTGCGGCCGCGGGTCGAGACCACCTCGCCGCGCTGAAGGAACGCGCTCGATACCGACACGGCCTGGTCGAGCAAGCCGCCCGGATTGTTGCGCAGGTCCATCACATAGCCCGCGAGCTTCTCCTGCGGGATCTCCCTGGAGATTGCCGCGATCGCCTTCTTCAGGCCGTCGGTGGTCTGCTCGTTAAACGAGGTGACGCGGATATAGCCGATGTCGCCGTTCTCGACGTGGAAGCGGACGGGCCGCACATGGA
>NZ_JBFUES010000675.1:0-4316 GCF_056403875.1 Bradyrhizobium sp. P2_E8 | reverse complement strand
TCTCGGCGACTGTCGCGGGCGAGCCGACGATCCAGTTCCGCTTGGCGCAATATTCGACGGTGACGTCGCTGTCGGGCACGTCGGGCGCGTGCTTCAGGTAGTCCTTGAAGCCGAAATGGCCGAGCAGGGGCAGGAAGTACTCGTGCATCATCCGGCCCATCATGTCGCCGGTCGAGAGCTTCCAGGCCTCCGCGTCGGTGTCGGCGACGAAGACTTCGCGCACCAGCCGCCAGTCCTGCCGGTTCGGCTTGCGGCCAGTCTTCGCCGCACCGATCTCGACCGAATCCCAATGGCTGCCGACATAGGCGGGATTGAGGTTGAGGCTCATCGGGATGAAGCCGCGCTCGCCGGCGAGCTTCAGCGTGTCCGAGTTCTTCGACAGCCCGGCGACGCCGATCGGCGGATGCGGTGCCTGCAGCGGCTTGATGTGAGGCTTGAGGAAGTCGAACATCGTGTCCGGCTTGGTCACCGTCCAGAATTTGCCCTTGTAGGTCCAGGGCGCGGGATCGGTCCACATCTTCAGGATGATCTCCAGCGCTTCGCGGGTCATGTCGCGGTTCTGCCCGCTCATGCCGTCGACGTTGAACATCGCCCAGTCGCTCGGCAGGCCGCTGGCCGCGACGCCGAAATTGAGCCGGCCTTCGGACATGTGGTCGAGCATGGCGACGCGGTTGGCGAGCTCGGCCGGGTGGTGATAGGGCAGCAGGAAGCCGCCCGGCCCGATGCGCAGGCGCTTCGTCTGCATCAAGGCTTGCGCGATCAGGAGATCCGGCGTGGGATTGGGTTCCCATGGTGCGGTGTGGTGCTCGCCGACCCAGGCCTCCTGATAGCCGAGCTCGTCGAGCCAGCGCATGACTTGTAGGTCCCAGTCGTTTCCTTCCTTCAGGCCGCACTCCGGCGGATGCGAAGGCATCGTGAAATAGCCGATCTCCATGGCTTTCCTCTCCATAATTGACGCGTCTTGCTGCGCGGTTCACGGATGTGAGTGGGAAGGCATGAGCAAGCGGTGTGCCAGCGCGGCGGCGTCTCAGACCTGCGAGAAAACGCTGGTTTGCGGCGGCAATAGCCGATATCCCGGGGCAAATTTGCTGGCCGTCGTCTCATTGTCGCGAGACGGCGTCCTGCCGGCGAGACGAGGACGAGACCTGAGATGACCGAACCCGCCTATGTCGCGGTGGACTGGGGCACCAGCAGCTTCCGCCTGTGGTTGATCGACCGGGTCGGCCGGGTCCTGGCCGAGCGCCGTAGCGATGAAGGCATGCTGGCGGCGGCCAAGACCGGATTTGCCGGCGTGCTGCAATCGCATCTTGCGGCGGTCGAAGCGCCGGATCATCTGCCCGTTCTGGTCTGCGGCATGGCCGGCGCCAAGACCGGCTGGGTCGAGGCCGGCTATGTCGACACGCCGGCGCCGCTCGCCGCCATCCTGAAGCAGGCCGTGCGCGTGCCGGGCGGGGCGCGTGATATCCGCATCCTGCCCGGCATCGCGCAGCGCGACGTCAAGGCACCGGATGTGATGCGCGGCGAGGAGACGCAATTGCTCGGCACGCTCGGCCTCGCGGCCGCCGGCGAAGCGCTGGTCTGCATGCCCGGAACGCATTCGAAATGGGTGCGGGTGAAAGACGGCACGGTCGCGCATTTCTCCACCTTCATGACCGGCGAGCTGTTCAGCGTCGTGTCGCGCGAGACGATCCTGTCGCTCGCGGTCGCCGGTGCCGATGACGCCGAGGATGCGGCGAGCTTCAGGACTGCGGTGAAAGCGGCGTTTGAGGCGCCGGCCTTTGCGGCCAATCTCCTCTTCGGTGCGCGGTCGCGGCAGCTGCTGTTCGGCGGTACGCCGGCTGCGGCGCGCGAGACGCTGTCGGGCACCTTGATCGGTGTCGAGCTGGCGGCGGGTCTCTCCGGCGCCGTGCCGAAAGCCGGCGTCACGTTGATTGCCTCGGGGCGGCTCGCGATGCTGTACCGGCTCGCCTTCGACGCGCTGCCGGTGATCGTGACGCCGATCGATGCGGATGAAGCCGTCCGCCGCGGCCTGTCGATGGCAGCCGCGGCCATCTGGACGAGTTAAGAAGGATTCTTGAGATGAGCGTTCCCTTTCCCCCGATGCAGCGGCCGCTGGTCGCGATCCTCCGTGGCGTGAAGCCGGAGGAGGCCGAGGCGATCGTCAGCGTGTTGATCGAGGCCGGCATGACGGCGATCGAGATCCCGCTGAATTCGCCCGACCCGTTCCGCTCGATCGCCACCGCCGCGAAGCTCGCGCCGGCCGGCGTGCTGATCGGCGCCGGCACCGTGCTGACCACCGCAGATGTCGATCGTCTCAATGACGTCGGCGGCAAGCTGATGGTCTCGCCGAATGTGGATACGCAGGTGCTCGCGCGTGCGCATCAGTACGCCATGGTGACCTTGCCGGGCGTGTTCTCGCCGACCGAGGCGCTGCTTGCCGCGCGCTCGGGTGCATCGGGCCTGAAATTCTTTCCGGCAAGCGTGCTCGGCGCGTCCGGCATTGCCGCGATTCGCGCGGTGCTGCCGGCCGGCGTGATGATCGCAGCCGTCGGCGGCGTCTCCGACCAGAATTTTGCGGAGTATATCAAGGGCGGCGTGACCGCATTCGGGCTCGGCTCCAGCCTCTACAAGCCCGGCATGAATGCGGCGGATGTCGCAGCTCGCGCAAAGGTGACGATCGCGGCCTACGATCGGGCGATTGCGAAAGACTGACCTCGCAATAAACCAGCCGTGATCCCGTCACGGTGGCGCATTATCCTATCTTGCCGTACCAGCGAGATCAGGAGACCGACATGGCGATCAACAACGTGGCCGATCTGTTCGTGGCAACGCTCGAACAGGCCGGCGTCAAGCGGATCTACGGCATCGTCGGCGACAGCCTGAATGCGTTTACGGAGGCGCTGCGGCGCCGCGGCACCATCGAATGGGTCCATGTCCGGCACGAGGAGGTTGCGGCGTTCGCAGCCGCCGGTGAAGCCGAGATGACCGGAAGCCTTGCCGTCTGCGCGGGTTCCTGCGGCCCGGGCAATCTGCATCTCATCAACGGCCTGTTCGACGCGCATCGCAGCCGCGTCCCCGTGCTGGCGATCGCGGCGCAGATTCCGTCGGCCGAAATCGGCGGCGGCTATTTTCAGGAGACCCATCCGCAAAACCTGTTCCGGGAATGCAGCCATTATTGCGAGCTGGTCTCGGATGCGAGCCAGCTTCCTTTCGTGATCGAGAATGCCATCCGCGCGGCCGTGGGCCTGCGCGGCGTCGCCGTCATCGCCATGCCCGGCGACGTCGCTTTCCGCGCCCCGCCGAAGCGCGCGCTCTCGACGGCGCGGGGGCTCGCGCTGTCGGCGCCGAGGGTCGTGCCTGCGGCCGATGAGCTGAAGGCGCTGGCCGACCTCCTGAACGGTGCCGAGCGCATCACGCTGTTCTGCGGCCGTGGCTGCGCCGGCGCGCATGCCCCGTTGATGCAGCTTGCGGAAGCCTTGAAGAGCCCGATCGTGCATGCGCTCGGCGGCAAGGAGCACGTCGAATACGAAAATCCCTACGATGTCGGCATGACCGGCTTCATCGGCTTCTCCTCCGGCTATGCCGCCATGCATGCCTGCGACGCGCTGGTGATGCTCGGCACCGATTTCCCCTACAAGCAGTTCTTCCCGACCGACTGCCAGATTGCGCAGATCGACATCCGCCCGGAAAATCTGGGACGGCGCTGCAAGATCGACCTTGGCCTCGTCGGTGACGTCAAGCTGACCATCGAGGCGCTGCTGCCGCTGTTGAAGACGAAGACGCAGCGCAAGCATCTCGACGATGCCGCTGCGCATTACAGGAAGGCGCGCGAAGGGTTGGACTCGCTCGCCAGGGGCACCCCCGGCAGCAAGCCGATCCATCCGCAATATCTCGCAAAGGTCATCAGCGAGCATGCGTCCGAGGATGCCGTGTTCACCGCCGATGTCGGCACGCCCACGGTGTGGGCGGCGCGCTATCTCGAGATGAACGGTCGACGCCGGCTGATCGGCTCTTTCGTGCACGGCTCGATGGCCAACGCGATGCCGCAGGCGATCGGGGCGCAGGCCTCGCAGCCCGGCCGTCAGGTGATCTCGCTCTCGGGCGACGGCGGCTTCACCATGCTGATGGGCGATCTGATCACGCTGACGCAGATGAAGCTGCCGGTGAAGGTCGTCGTCTTCAACAACGGCGTGCTCGGCTTCGTCGCGCTGGAGATGAAAGCCGCCGGCTTCGTCGACACCAATGTCGACCTGCAAAACCCCGATTTCGCGGCGATGGCGCGCGCGATGGGGATCTTCGCGAAGCGTGTCGAGGAC
>NZ_JBFUES010000674.1:0-4318 GCF_056403875.1 Bradyrhizobium sp. P2_E8 | reverse complement strand
TGCACTATGCGCACGCGCGCATAAGGCATGGGAAGGCCGACCGAGCCGAGCCGGATCGGCCGCGACGGATAGGCCAGCGTGTGCACGCTCGATGTCTCGGTCATGCCGTAGACCTCGACCACCGGCAGCTTCAGCTTCTCCTGGATCGCCGAGCCGACCGCGACCGGAATCGCCGAGCCGCCGCCGGCGGCATATTTCAGGCTGGAGATGTCGGCATTATCAGGCGGCACCGCCAACGTCGCGGCCAGCACCGTCGGCACGCTCGACAGCGCCTCGGGCTTGAAGCGCTCGACCAGCCCCCAGATGTTCTTCACCGCATTCGGATTGCGCCACCCGCTCGGCGACAGCACGACCAGCGAGCCGCCACTCGACAGCGTCAGCAGCACCTGCGTCAGCGATCCACCGACGTGAAACAGCGGCATGCCGAACAGCATGTTGGCGCCCGGCTTCGACTTCAGCAGCAGATTGAGCGCCCAGGCCTGATAGACTTGGTTGGCGTGAGTATGCCGCACCAGCTTCGGCGTGCCGGTGGTGCCGCCGGTGTGGAAATAGGCGGCGATATCGCTGCCGAGAATCGTGCGTCCGCTGACGAGGCGATCGGCCGGCTGCTGCTTGATGAGATCGTTGAAGGCAAAGATTCCCTTGGCGGGGTCGCCGCCACCGAACACCTGCACGATCGCCTTGAGATGCTTGAGCTGCGGGCGGATCTGCTCGACCTTCTGCCAGATGTCGGTGCCGGGCATCGGCCCGAGCGCCACCAGGATCTTCGTGTTCGCGGCCTCCAGGATTTCCGCGATCTGGTGCGGCTCGAGCAACGGATTGACGGGATTGGCGATGCCGGCGGCTTCCGCGCCGAACAGCGTCACGAAGGCGTCGGGCACCAGCGGCAGCATGAAGCTGATGACGTCGCCCTTCTCCGCGCCGAGCGCGTGAAACATGTTGGCGGCCTGCGTGACGCGGCCGATGAAGTCGCGGTACGTGACCACAACCGGCGTGTCCGCCGGATCGGCGTTTTGCAGGAACTGGATCGCGGCCCCGTCGGGATTGCGCGCCGCGCCGAGCCTGATGGCGTCATAGGTGCTCTCGGCCGCGACGCGATCGGTGTAAGGAACCTGCTCGAWGGCCCGGACCTCTGCGTCTGTCGCCAGGTCCGGATAGTCGTTGCCGATCAGCCGATCGAGCGCGTGGATGCCCGCCATGGAATTCCGTCCTCCCTCAGATGCACTTCCCCGCCCCCTGTCTTTTGACATTTTGGTTCGGCGAGGTCTCGGCCGATGGCCGGTCGAGCGCGGACAGAATGATGGATGATTGAGCGTTCGTCCATGGCCGAACGGCTACGGCCGTAGCAGCGTATTCGAGACCATTGAACCTCCGCGCCCGATCCGGGGACCAAGAACTGGCATCGGACTCGCCTGCCAGCGTCCTGCCGCAAGACTCGAGGAAATCATGACCACGCCCCCGCGGGACTGCGTCACCCGGCTGATTGTCGCGCTCGCCGTGACTTCGGCCATCATGACTTCAGCGATCGTCCTGCCTCGCGCGGCGCTCGCCGAGGACAGCCAGTTCGACAAGATGCGTGCCAGGATCGCCGCCTTCGTCGCCGACAAGATGGAGAAGCTGGGCGGCTCGCGCATCGTCTACAAGGTGGACAGCGATGGCCTGCGCGAGAGCGTCGTCACGGATTTGCGCGACGATGTCTACAAGACCTTGCGCGAGGGCAAGATTGCCTTCGCCGGTCTTGCGATCCGCGACGCCGGCGTCGAACTGAAGATCGCGGATGCCAAGGGCCGCGAAGAGTTGAAGCGCAAACTCGCCTCGGCCGCGGAGGGATTGCCATCGCATGCGCTCACGGTGACCGACGGTGGCGACGGACTTATCAGGCTCGCGGCGACCGATGCCGCATCCGCGGCACGGCTGCGCGATCTCGTCGAAGATTCCATCGCCATGATCGAGCAGCGCCTCAAGGACGCCGGCATCAACCTCGCCAGCGTCCAGCCTGATGGCACGGATCGCATCCGCATTTTCATCCCGGGCATGATGGAGCCCGGGCGCGTGACCGCGGTCTTCGCCAGGAAGGTCAAGGTCGGCTTCCGCCTGATCGACGTCTCGATGCCGGCGGAGCAGGCACAATCCGGCACGCCGCCCACGGGCACCGAAGTCCTGCCCGGCTTCAAGGACGGGCGGCATTACCTGGTCGCCAAGGACAGCGCGCTCGACGGCGACGACATCAGCTATGCCGGCCCGGGATTTGCCAGCGGCACGAAGGACCCGATCGCCTCGTTCCGCTTTAACGGCCGCGGCACGCGGCGCTTCGCCCACATCRCCGCAGAGAACGTCGGAAGACCCTTCGCCATCGTGCTCGACGACAAAGTGATCTCCGCCCCGGTGATCCGCGAGCCCATCACCGGAGGCTCCGGCCAGATCTCCGGCAATTTCACCCTGGAGGAAGCCAATAGCGTCGCGATGCTGCTGCGCGCCGGTTCGCTGCCGGGGCACCTCGACCTCGTCGAGCAGCAGGTCGTGCAGCCCGCCGCCAAGCCATAAGGCTGGTCGCCCTGCGCCCCCGCCCCACCGGGGCGCCACGGTCCACGGCGGCGAAGCCCGGCGCCCCCGGGGGGCCCCGAATCACGGGCGCGCCACGGCCACGCGCACACCAACGGGCAATTGCCGAAACGCCCGATCAGGCTAAAATTTGCCTCTTGCGACATGGCGGCCGAAGGCTTCATTTCAAGCAGTCGTCATTCGATTTCGGCTATACGTGTCGAGCATACCGACCAGGACTGAAGGCCTTACGCGGGGTTAGTACATGCCGTCCGGCAGCGCAGACATTTCCTCGATCCTCGACCGCATTCTCGATGCGGCGACGGACAATCTCAGGATCGCGAAGATCCTGGTCCAGATGGGCCTCGATCCCAACAACGTCACCTACGACGCGATCTTCAACCGGATGCTGGAGATCTTTGTCCAAAACATCACGCTGGCCAATCTGTTCGCCGCGGTCGGCGCCGGGTTCTTCGTCGCCACCCTCCTGATGCGGACGATGGTGCCCCTGCGMGTCGCCAACATGGTCGGCTGTGCGTTCTTCGCCGTGTTCGGCGCGCTCTCGGCCAACGTCTCGACCTTCCTGCTCTATCTGCTACTGCTTCCGATCAACGCCCTGCGCCTGCGGCAGATGCTCAAGCTGGTCAAGAAGGCGCGCCATGCGGCCGAAGGCGACATGTCGATCGAGTGGCTCAAGCCGTTCATGACCGAGCGCAAATATCGCAGTGGCGATACGCTCTTCAAACTGGGCGATCCCGCCAAGGAGATGCTCCTCACGGTCACCGGCAAGTTCCTGGTCAAGGAGATCAATGTCGAGATCGGGCCCGGAGCTCTCATGGGAGAGCTCGGCTTCCTCACGCCGGACAACCGGCGCACCGGAACGATCGAATGCATCGAAGACGGACAGGTGCTGACGATCACCTATGACCGCTTGCTCGAGATCTATTTTCAGGATCCGCAGTTCGGCTATTACTTCCTGGTGCTGACCAGCCAGCGCCTGCTGCAGAACATCGATCGCTTGCAGAAGCAGCTGGCGAACGAGCGGGCGGCCACCACGAACCGGATCGCGTGAACCGGGCAGCCGCTCAGCTCAGCAGCAGCACCATTCCCGGATCGCCCTTCTCCATCGCGCGCCGGTAGGCCGCCCGCGCGCCGATGCGGCCGAGATAGTTCACCACGTTCGGGCAGCGCGACAGATCGTAGGGCTGGAAGTAGCGCATCGTGGTGAGCGAGAAGCCCATCATGATGTCGGCGGTGGTGAAGCTGTCGCCCGCCAGATATTCGGCGTCGCGAACCCGCGCATCGACCAGGTCGAAGGCGCGGTCGGTCCGCCCTCTGCTCGCGACCAGCATCGGATTGTCCTCGGCGAGCTTGAGCCGGTTCAGGATCATCAGCCGGCCCATGCCGGCCTGCAGCGTGCCGTTGGCGAAGTGAAACCAGTACAGGAACTGCGCGAAATCAGGATGATCTGGGCGGAGCGCAAGGCGTCCATTACCGTATTTGGCCATGATGTAATCGACGATGGCGCCGGACTCGGCGAGCACGAAGTCGCCGTCGGTGATCACGGGTGCTGACCCGATCGGATGCAGCGCCTTGTAGTCGGGCGGCGCCAGCATGGTAACGGGATCGCGCGCGTAGCGCTTCAGCTCGTAGGGGATTTCGAGCTCCTCGCACAGCCAGACGATGCGCTCGGATTGCGACTTGCCGAGATGATGGACGGTGAGCATGGCGCCTCCTTGCGATCGCAATTTGGATCAGTCGCGGTGCTGTATCATAC
>NZ_JBFUES010000673.1:0-4319 GCF_056403875.1 Bradyrhizobium sp. P2_E8 | reverse complement strand
CCGCCAGCAGGAATCCGGCATGCGGTGACGGCAGGCGAGACCTGGATATCCCTCGCCAAGCGGATCGGCATCGACCCCTGGGACCTCATCGAGTTCAATTTTCCGGGCATCAAGCTGGTCAAACAGCGCGATTTCCAACAAGCCACACGGCAGGTGAACTGGTACCTGGCCGAGTATGTAGGCTGCCGCGCGATGTCGCCCGACCGCCAGAATTTTGCGTTTTCTTCCGGTACGACCGGCGGAAAAGGTGGATGGCGAGGGGGATTCATCTATCTGCCGCCGGGTACGCCGCCTCCCCCGCCGATTGCGCCCACTCCACCGGTTGCGCCCACCCCAGCGGCTCCGACTCCACCGGAATGCGCAGGAAGCCGACCCGACTTCGCGCGCGTGCTGGACGTCAGCGAACGGGATTTCGCGCGCAACGTGTTTGGCCCGACGTTGCCGCCGTGGGAGACAATCGCGATTACCAATGGCCTGGGAGCAGGCGGAAGACCGTGGACGAACGATGGACCGTTCTTTAGAGGAAGCAATCCCATGGTGCCGAGCATGCGGTATGCCATCAATCTTGGCAATGTCGCGTTCAGTAACCTGGCATCGCCTAGCCCCACCTTCGGCCTGTTGTGCGACGACTTCGGTCGCATTTGCGACCTCTTCGTGCACGAAATGACCCACGTGTGGCAGGCGTTCAACGATTCAAACTGGACGATGGCGCGCTCCTTCTGGGCGCAGACGGTCGGTTCCGGCTACGACTACACCCCCGGGGATAGCTGGGACTCATACAACGTCGAACAACAGGCACACATCGTCGAAGATTGGCACAAGTACAAGATCAGTTCTCCGATGCTTGCCGAAGAACGGTATCCGTATGTTCGGCTCGTGATCCGCTCTGGACGCCTCACTTTTCCTCGCGGGCTGGATCTGGTGGCATTGAAAAAGGACCTTCAAGATCTGCGCGCAAGGCACCTGGACTAGACTCCGCTGCAAAGGAGTGGTCGGGATGCTACTTAATGATGCACCAACACGCCGACCGACATTCGCTGACGGTTGCGACCTGACAGGTAGGCCCTAAGGGTAGTTCCCAGCTTTTGCGTGGCGCGGCCTCAATCCGCAGCGCTGAAATCGCGTGCCGTCACCTCAGCCGACGACGATCGGCAGTGATTGCGCAAGAATGGAAGCGAAAGAGCGGTAGAGGTTGGTGCAGTGAACGGCTCGCGGGCATCGCGACGACAACGTCGAGCCCAGAGACTGACAACACCGGCAAAAATTGGAACGGTGTTCAGCCTGTTTGTCAGAACGGCATCGGAAAATCCGTGCTAAGCCGTTGAAATTGCTTTGGAACAGGTGAAGGAAATCGCACCCTCGTATTCAGTGTCTTCAAGATTGAGCCAATTTCGGCAAATGGGCGTCAAGGAGATCGCATTGTCTTGGTGCGGCTGCCGTGCTGTTCGCGTCGTAGTCGGCGTGGACGCCGCCGACGCCCGCTGCGAGACCCCCGGCGGTGTGAAAGCGACGAGTCCACGACTGCAACAAAACCACTTCGTCAAGAAGCCGATATCAGGCTCCCCATCGCAGCGCCGCGGTTTGCACCGGAGCATCCCACAATTTTGCGGCGTCGCTATCGAGTACAGATACGGTGATCGAGACACCGGCCATGTCTAGCGATGTGACGTAGGAACCGGTCAGGAAACGCGTTGCCGCTATTCCTGCGCGATCCAAGATCCGCTTGGCGGCATTGACCATCAGATAGAGCTCGATCAAAGGCGTCGCGCCAAACCCATTGACGAGAAGCAGCACTTCGCTGCCTCTGCTGGGCCCAAGATCCTTCAGAATTGCCTCGACCAGCTCAGCGGCGATCGCATCCGCGGAAGCCAACGGCACCCTACGACGGCCAGGTTCACCGTGAATGCCGACGCCCATCTCCATCTCATCGTCGGCCAAAACAAAATTTGGCCGTCCGGCCGCTGGCACTGTACATGGCAGCAGTGCGACCCCCATCGAGCGCGTACGCCGATTGACGTCGTCACCGAGCGTCTTGAGCGCGGCAAGGGGCGTACCCGTTTCGGCCGCGGCGCCGATCATTTTTTCCACGATCAACGTTCCAGCGACACCGCGACGACCGGTCGTGTAGGTCGACTTTTCGACCGCCACGTCATCGTTCGTCACCACGCTTGCGACTTCTCGGCCAGCCATCTCGGCTGCCATGGTGAAATTCATCACGTCGCCTTCGTAGTTCTTGACGATGAACAGCACGCCTGCGCCGGTATCAACGGCCTCCGCGGCCTCGATCATCTGGTCAGGTGTCGGCGAGGTGAAGACCTGGCCGGGGCAAGCCGCGTCAAGCATGCCGAGGCCGACAAAGCCCGCGTGCAGCGGCTCATGTCCCGAACCGCCTCCCGAAATCAGCGCGACCTTGCCTGGCTTCAGAGTCCGACGACGCACAAATTTGCGCTCGGGGCCGAGCACAAGCAGATCCGCGTGCGCTGCGGCTAGACCGTCAAGGCTTTCTTCGAGCACCGTATCCGCGCTGTTGATCAGCTTTTTCATGAACGTTCTCCCAGTCCGGTCCAAAGTTCAACTCAATGGCTAACCGACGCTTTCTGCAAAGCGCGCGAGCTGCGCCGCGAAATCCACGATGAGCTGCTCGAGCGCACGATTCTTCTTGTCGTCACCAAGTTCAGGAACGGTCACCGTAATGACACGCGTGCGCGCTTCGCGGTGGGGTGCGCGCAGTCTTCCGGGGTGCGCGCGGCCATACGCATCGAGAAATGCCGCACGCTCGGCGCTGGACGGATGGCAGACGTCGAAGATGACCGTGACATGTTTCGCCGGGATCGGCACCAGATAAGCCGGATTCGTGATTTGACTCACGAAAGAGCGATTCTTGCCCAGCGCCGCCGCAAGCTTCAGGCGCGTCCCCGAGGGCCGATTGTCGAGTACCTTTCGCAGGATTATCTTGTATTCTGCGACATTCTTGTCACCGGGCGTGTCCTTGTCGACATCGTCCTTCATAAACTCACCTTTGCGATTGCGGCCTTGAGCCGTGCGACGGCAATCGGCGACACCGAGAGAGTTGTCAATCCGGTGGCGAGCAGCGCCGCCGTCAGGTGAGTGTTGGCCGCGGCGTCGCCACAGAGCGAAACCTCGACGCCACGCTTTAGCCCGGCCTCGACGGTCGCGGCTATCAGAGCCAGCACAGCTGGATTGCTGGTATCATTGAGGTCAGCGACTGCGCCGATGTCGCGCGCCGCCGCCATCGTGTACTGGGTTAGATCGTTCGAACCGATGGAATAGAATGCAGCGCCAAAATCCGCTGCACAGAGCGCCGCCGCTGGAACCTCGACCATAATGCCGAGCGGCGGGCGAGCGCAGGCAACTCCTTTCGCTTGGAGGGCTGTGAAATCCGCGTCAAGCATTTCGTTCGCGCGGTCCAATTCCGACGGGACCGCTACCATGGGCAACATCACTTTCAGCGTGCCATGGACAGCCGCACGGCAGAGCGCGCGGAGCTGCATGCGAAACACCTCCGGCCGCGCGAGCGAGAGGCGGATACCGCGGAGACCGAGAAACGGATTGCTCTCACCTTCGACCGTCAAACCGGGAACCTGCTTGTCTCCGCCCGCATCCAAGGTCCGGATCGTCACCGGCTTATCTTGAGCCCAGACGAGAATGTCCCGATAGACCCTGTATTGCGTTTCCTCGTCCGGCAGGCCGTGAGCCGCCTCGAACAGGAATTCCGTGCGTACAAGGCCGATCCCGTCGCAAATTGCGGGATCAAGGTTTGCAAGGTCTTCAGGCCCGGCGACATTGAGCAGAACCGTTATCCGCCGACCATTGGCGACGAAGGCAGGCGCAAGGCTGGTCGCCTCGGCGACAGCTCGTTCGGCCTTCGCAGCCGCCATACGCAGCTCAAAGAGACGGATGGTCTCCGGCTCCGGATCGAAGATGACCCTTCCGGCGTCGCCGTCTACCAGCGCCAAGACCGGCGGCTGTCCGTGCCACGACAACGGACCTAATCCAACGACCATCGGCGCCCCGCGCGCGCGCGCCAACATCGCGACATGGGAGGAAGGTGAGCCACTGGCCAGCGCGATCGCGCCGCCTTGCGACCAGTCAGTCGCAAGAAAGGTCGAAGGCGTGATATCTTCAGCCGCAACAATCGAACCGCCCGCGATTCCGGCGAAAGCCTCCACACCGCCCAGATGCGCAAGCACGCGATCGCGGATGTCAACGATATCAACGGCGCGGGCACGGAAATATTCATCTTCAGCCGCGCGATAGCCGGCGATCTCTAGGTCGAGTGCCCGGCGCCAGGCATGGTC
>NZ_JBFUES010000672.1:0-4327 GCF_056403875.1 Bradyrhizobium sp. P2_E8 | reverse complement strand
CCTCTCCCCGCATGCGGGGAGAGGCCGGAGTTCGTGCGTAGCGCGGATTCCGGGTGAGGGGGACTCTCCGCGAATCGATCTGGTCGATATAGCACCTGCTCCGTCCACACCGTCATTGCGAGCGCAGCGAAGCAATCCAGAGTGTCTCCGCGGAAAGATTCTGGATTGCTTCGCTACGCTCGCAATGACGAGGAGGAAGGGTTGCGAGTCCGACTCTCATCGTATTCGCGGATGCGGCCCATCACCCCAACCCTCTCAGCGCGAGCGAAACTCGTCGCGGCCCCGTAAGAACGGGGAGAGGGAGAGGAGAGACCTACAGCACGCCCGCGCCTTCGTGCTGGAAGCCGAGATAGCTTGCCGCAACGCGTTCGTTCGCGGCGATGTCGCTGGCCTTGCCGCTGAGCACGAACTCGCCGAGCTCCATCACATAGGCCTGGTCCGCGATCTTGAGCGCGGCCTGCGCGTTCTGCTCGACCAGCAGCACCGAGACGCCGCTGGCGCGCAGCTCGGTGACGATGCGGAAAATGTCGGCGACGATGATCGGCGCGAGGCCGAGGCTCGGTTCGTCCAGCATCAGGAGCTTCGGCTCGCCCATCAGCGCGCGGCCCATCGCGAGCATCTGCTGCTCGCCGCCGGAGAGCGTGCCGGCGAGCTGCTTGCGCCGCTCCTTCAGCCGCGGGAACAGCGTGTAGACCCGCTCCATCGAGGCTTTCGCCTTGCCCCGCTCGATGCGGAAGGCCCCGAGCTCGAGATTGTCCTCGACATTCATGGTCACGAACAATTCGCGGTGCTCCGGGACGAGGCCGAGGCCCATCGCGACGCGGTCCTCGATGTCGAGCCGCGCGAGATCCTGGCCGGCAAAGACAACGCGGCCCTTCAGCGGCAAAATGCCCATGATGGCGGACAGCAGCGTGGTCTTGCCGGCGCCGTTGGCGCCGACGATGGTGACGATCTGGTTCGCGCCGACCTCGAGCGAGACCGAGCGCACGGCCTCGACCTTGCCATAGGCGACATGCGCGTCGGTGACGGACAACAGCGCGCTCATGCCGCCACTCCGAGATAGGCCTTGATCACTTCGGGATTGGTCTTGATCGTGGCGGGCGTGCCCTCCGCGATCTTGGTGCCGAAATCGAGCACGACGATGCGGTCGGCGAGGTTCATGACAAAGCCCATGTCGTGCTCGACCAGCAGCACGCTCATGCCGCCGTCGCGCAAGTCGCGCAGCAGCCTGGCAAGCTGTTGCTTCTCCATGTGGCGGAGGCCCGCGGCGGGCTCGTCGAGCAGCAGCAGCATCGGATCGACGCAGAGCGCGCGCGCGATCTCGACGATGCGCTGCTGGCCGAGCGAGAGCGAACCTGCGAGCTGGTGCATCTGGTCGGCGAGGCCGACGCGCTCGATCTGACGGGCGGCTTCCGCCAGAAGCTTTGCCTCATCGGCGCGGTCGAGCCGCAGCATCGAGGCGATCGGGCCCGAATGGCCGCGCAGATGCGCGCCGATCGCGACGTTCTCCAGCACGGTCATGTCGGGGACCAGCTTCACATGCTGGAAGGTGCGGGAGATGCCGAGCTTGACGATCTCCTGCGGCGGCGCGTTGTCGAGCTTCTTGCCGAGCACCGAGATCGAGCCTGATGTCGCCGACAGCACGCCGGTGATCAGGTTGAACGTCGTACTCTTGCCGGCGCCGTTCGGCCCGATCAGCGCGACGATCTCGCGGGCCTGGACGTCGAAGGAGACGTTGTTGACCGCGATCACGCCGCCGAATTGCTTGCGCGCCTTCTCGACCTGGAGCAGGACGCTGGCCTCGCCGGGCGCGCGGGCGCGCTGCTCCAGTTTCAGCGAAGTGTCCGGCTTCCTGCCACCGGTACGCTCGGGCAGGAACGACATCAGCCAGGGCCAGACGCCACCGGGCGCGAGTTGCAACAGCGCCACCAGCATGATGCCGAACACGATGGTCTCGACCTGGCCGGAACCCGGCAGGAGCAGCGGCAGATAGCTTTGCAGCACCTCTTTCAGGACCACGACGATCGCCGCGCCCAGCACGCCGCCCCAGACATAGCCGGCGCCGCCGACCACCGCGATGAAGAGATATTCGATGCCGGCCTGCGCGCCGAACGGCGTCGGGTTCACCGCGCGCTGAAGGTGCGCGTAGAGCCAGCCGGAGAGGCCGGCCAGCACCGCGGCATGGATGAACACCAGCAGCTTTGCCCGCGGCGTGTGCACGCCGAACGCCTCGGCGGCGACATGGCCGCGCCGCAGCGCACGGATGGCGCGGCCGGTGCGGGAGTCCAGCAGGTTCATCGTGAGCAAGGCCGAGAGGATCACGGCGACCCAGATCGCGTAATAGATCGAGCCGGGCGAGAGCATCTTGTACGCGCCGATCGACAGCGGCGGGATCGCCGAGATGCCGTCGTTGCGGCCCAAAAACTCCAGCTTGCTGAAGAGATAGAACAGGCCGAGCCCCCAGGCGAGCGTGCCGAGCGGCAGATAGTGGCCGGAGAGGCGGACGGTGACGAGGCCAAGCAGCACCGCCAGCGATCCGCTGACCACGAGCGACAACGGCAGCGTCAGCCAGGGCGACAGGCCGTAGCTCGTCGACAGCACCGCGGTGGTGTAGGCGCCGAAGCCGACGAAGGYGGCCTGGCCGAACGAGGTGAGGCCGCCGACGCCGGTCAGCAGCACGAGGCCCATCGCGACGAGGGCGGCAAGGCCGATATTGTCGAGCAGCACGATCCAGAACGGAGGCATGCCAGGGACAAACGGGATCGCCGCCATGACAAGCGCGAAGAGGAGGATGGGAAGCCGGCTCTGCATCTTGGCGTCAGTCCTTCTCTTCCTCGACCGCGGGCGCGGCGAGCGAGCGCAGCAGCAGCACGGGGATCAGCAGCATGAAGACGATAACTTCCTTGTAGTTGGAGGCGTAGAAGGACGAGAACGCCTCGACGATGCCGACGAACAGCGCCGCGACGGCGGTGAGGGGGTAGCTGACGAGGCCGCCGATGATCGCGGCGACGAAACCCTTCAGCCCGATCAGGAAGCCGCTGTCGTAATAGAGCGTCGTGATCGGCACGATCATGATGCCCGACAGCGCGCCGATGACGGACGCCAGCAGGAAGGCGATCTGCCCGGACAGCGTGGTGCGGATGCCGGCCAGCCGCGCCCCTAACCGGTTCACGGCGGTCGCGCGCAGCGCCTTGCCGTAGAGCGTCAGGCCGAAGAACAGCCAGAGCCCCACGATGAAGGCGATGGTGATGCCGTAGACGGTGATGCTCTGGCCGGTGAAGCGCAGCGCGCCGGCGGTGAAAGAGCCGGCCAGCACGGCAGGTCCGCGCTGGCCTTCGGCGCCGAAGAACAGGAGGCCCAGTCCCTGCAGCGCCAGGTGAACGCCCACCGAGGCGATCAACAACACCAGCACGGAGGTGTGCGCCAGCGGCTGGAACGCGACGCGGTAGAGATAGAGGCCAATCATCGCCACGATCACCAGCGACAGCACGATGCAGATCGCCACCGGCGGCTTCTGGGCGGCGAAATAAACGGTCAGCGCCAGCACGATGCCGGGCAGCACGATATTGGTGAGGACGCTGCGCAGGATCAGCCGGCCATGCAGCGCCTTGCGGGCCACGAACAGGTCGAAGGCGAAGGCGCCGATGCCGAGGGCGAGCGCGAGTTTTGCCGTGCCCGGCATCTGGCCCGCGGCCAGCGAGGCATAGGTCAGCGCGCCATAGGTGACGAACTCGCCCTGGGGAATGAGGATGACGCGGGTAACGGCGAACRCCAGCACCAGCGCGAGGCCGAGCAGCGCATAGATCGCGCCATTGGTGATGCCGTCCTGCACCAGGAACAGCATGATAGTGGTGTTCAAGACCGGACGCTCCCCCTCAAAGATTAAGGACCGGTCTCCGCAATTGCGGTGGACGGTCCGCTCACAGCCATTGAAATGCGCTGACTATATTTGATATGGTCCATAACAATTATCAAATATAACTTCAAGGGTGGCGGGGCGACCCGTCCCGAATTTAGCGGGATTACGAGCACGAGGCGATGACCGTTTCCAAAACCGCTGGCAAAACCGCTGAAAAGTCCTCTGAAAAGCCTGCCGACACGGCCAAGGGCCGCAAGGACGCGGYCGAGGCCCAGGGGGCAGCCGAAGCCCTCCAGCTCGGCGAGCTCTCCGAACAGCTCGGCTACGTCCTGAAGCGGGCGCAGCTCAAGGTGTTCGAGAACTTCCTGCGCTGCATGGCCTCGCTCCAGCTCACGCCCGCGCAGTTCTCGGTGCTGCTGCTGATCGAGAAGAACCCGGGGCGTAACCAGACCGAGATCGCCTCCACCC
>NZ_JBFUES010000671.1:0-4333 GCF_056403875.1 Bradyrhizobium sp. P2_E8 | reverse complement strand
GGTGAAGTCCGCGTCGTCCGCGATTCAACCCTCGACCGCATCGCCATGGACCAGGCGCGCGCGATGGCGGCGAAGGACGACCTCAGCCACGACGCTCTCGGACCGTTCAACCGCCGCGTCGCACCGGCCGGCGCGGGGCGCGCCGCCGAGAACATCGCCTATGGCTCCGACAATTTCGAGAAGACGCTCGGCCAGTGGATCGACTCCTCCGGGCACCGCAAGAACCTCTTGCTGCACAACGCCTCCCGCGTCGGCATTGCCAGCGCCAAATCTTCCAGCGGCAAGCGCACCTATTGGGCCATGGTGATCGCGGGCGACTACGAGCCGAAGGGCAAGAGCAAAGGCAAGAAGGACAAGGAGCCGCTGGTTGCCGTRAAGCGCGAGGCCGCGCCCGCGAAGAAGCCAAAATCCAGCGAGTGCCACATCAAGCTGCTCAGCCTCTGCATCTGAGACGAGACGCTGCGCGGCAAGCACCGTTGCGCGCGCTTCTCCGGCCAGCCAATATGGCCCCGCCGCTGTCTTGGACCAATTCGAGGCGATCAATGGCCAAAAAATACACCGCTCAATGCGCCTGTGGCGCCATCAAGTTCGAATTCGACACCGATCCGTCCTTCATCGCCAATTGTCATTGCAACGACTGCAAGCGCGCCTCAGGCGGCGAGATGGCAACTTTCTTTGCCGTGCCGGAGGATGACTTCACGCTTCTCAGCGGCAAGCCGAAGGCCTTTCACTACGTCGCGAACTCCGGGAAAGGCCTCGACCGAAACTTCTGCCCCGAATGCGGCTCGCGGGTGTTCAGCTCGAACCTCGACAGTTTCCCCAAAACGGTCTTCGTTCAGTTGGGAAGCCTCGACCGGCCCGACCTGGTCGCGCCGAAGCTCGAGATGTTCACCAAGCGTCGCCTGCCGTGGAATACGCCGCTCCACCTGCCGCAGTTCGAAGAGATGCCGCATTGACGCGGCCAAAGCACGAGAGCCCCATTTGATCGACATCGACCGAATACGCGCCGACACGCCGGCCGCTGACCGGCTGGCGTATCTCCACAACGCGGGCGCGGCTCTCATGCCGGCACCCGTCGTCGCGGCAATGAAGGGGCATATCGACCTCGAGAGCGAGATCGGAGGCTATGCCGCCGCCGACCGCGAGGCGCGCCGGCTTGATTCAGTCTACGGCTCGGTAGGCCGCCTGCTGAATGCCGCGCCCGATGAGATCGCGCTTCTGGAGAATGCGACAATTGCCTGGCAGATGGCGTTCTATGCGCTTTCGTTCCGCAAAGGCGATCGCATCCTGACCGCCGAGGCGGAGTACGCAGCCAACTATGTCGCGTTTCTTCAGGTCGCCAGGCGCACAGGCGCGGTCATCGAGGTCGTGCCGAGCGATCCCCGCGGGGAGCTCGACATCCACGCGCTCGAACGCATGATCGACGAGCGCGTGAAGCTGATCGCCATCACCTGGGTTCCGACCAATGGCGGGCTGGTCAACCCCGCCGCGGCCGTCGGCAAGATCGCGCGGGCGCACGGCATTCCCTATCTGCTCGACGCCTGCCAGGCGGTCGGCCAGATGGCGGTCGACGTCGAATCCATCGGCTGTGACATGCTGTCGGCGACGGGGCGCAAATTCCTGCGCGGCCCGCGCGGCACCGGCTTTCTCTATGTCCGCCGCGGGCTGCTGCAACGGCTCGAGCCGCCGATGATCGATCACTTCGCGGCGCCCTGGGTCTCGCGTGACCAATATCGCCTCCGCGACGATGCGCGCCGTTTCGAGACCTGGGAGAACAACTACGCAGCGCGGCTCGGGCTCGGCGCTGCCGTCGACTACGCGCTCGATATCGGCATGGGGGCTATCGAGCAGCGCTGCCGCCTGCTGGCGGACCGCCTTCGGGGCGGACTCGCCTCCGTTCGCGGCATCACAATTCGCGACCTCGGACGCACACCAGGCGCCATCGTCAGCTTCACGATGGACGGATATGAGGCGGACGCGATTGTCGGCAGTGCCGCTGCCGCCGGCATCACCATCGGTGCTTCACATCCGTCGAGCACCCGCATTGACGCCGAGATCCGGGCGCTGCCGCCGCTCGTGCGCGCCTCCCCGCACTACTACTCCCCCGCAGCCGAGATCGACCGGCTGATCGGCCACCTCGCGGGCCTGACGCCGCGATAACGGGACGGCCGCGCGCTCAGGTGCAGCGCGCGCTCAGTCCGGATGCACTGAGCCTCGCCATGACCTCGTCGAGATGGGCGCTGTCGCGGGTCTCGATCACGAGTTGCAGCAGCGTCGCCTTGGCCGGCAGGTCGGAGAAGGTCCGCTGATGCGAGACCTCGATGATGTTGGCGCCAGCCTCGGCCAGTAATGCGGCCACTGCGGCCAATTGGCCGGGCCGGTCGGGGATATCGAGCGACAGCTGGGTCAGCCGCCCCTCGCGCGCCAGTTCGCGGGTGAGAACGGAGGCGATCAGCCGCGTGTCGATATTGCCGCCGCTCAGCACCAGGCCGACCTTCTGGCCGGCAAAGCGGGACGGATCGGACATCAGCGCGGCGAGGCCGGCGGCGCCGGCGCCCTCGACGACCGTCTTCTCGATCGAGATCAGGGTCGCGAGCGCGCGCTCGAGCTCGGCCTCGTTGACGAGCGCGATGTCGTCGACGAGGCGCCGGACGATTTCGGTCGTGATCTTGCCCGGCGACTTCACCGCGATGCCCTCGGCGAGCGTATCGCCGCGGGCCGGCAGGTTGCCGTCATGGATGGCATTGTACATCGAGGGATAGAGCCAGGCCTCGACGCCCAGAATCCGCAGCGATGGCTTGATCGATTTCGCGGCAATGCCGATGCCGCTGATCAGGCCGCCGCCGCCGATCGGGACGACCAGCGTGTCGAGCTCCGGCACCGCCTTCAACATCTCCAGCCCGACGGTGCCCTGCCCCGCGATGACAAGCGGGTCGTCGTAAGGGTGGACGAAGATCATGCCGTGAGCTTCGCCGTGGCTCCGCGCGAACGCGGCCGCCTCCTCCAGCGTTGCGCCCGTCACCACCACCTCCGCGCCGTGGTGCTTCGTGTTCTCGACCTTCACCATGGGCGTGCCGACCGGCATCACGATGGTGGCGGGAATGCCGAGCCGCCTGGCGTGATAGGYGACGCCCTGCGCATGGTTGCCCGCCGACATGGCGATGACGCCGCGTGCACGTTCATCCGGCGTCAGTGCCGTGAGGCGGTTGAGCGCGCCGCGCTCCTTGAACGAGGAGGTGAACTGGAGGTTCTCGAATTTGAGCCAGATGTCGCAGCCGCAGATATTGCTCAGCGTGCGGCTGTAGCTACAGGGCGTCTCGACGACGGCCCCCCGGATGGTCTCGGCGGCCGCGTGAATGTCGCTAGGCGCGACCGGAAGGCCGCTGAGATCGGAGGAATTGGTTTGGGACAAGTCAGCCATGGGACAGCATAGAGCATTTGTCCGGCGCGGGCGACAAGCCAACCGCTATTTGGTAAATTCCCGGGAACGTGAAGCCCGCCACAGCGTCCACAGCGTGCGCAGCCGCGACGAAGGCTGCGGCCTGAACGGATTGCGTCCCGGACGCGACAGGCGCTTCAGATCGGCCTGCGCCTGGCTCAGCGGCAGGAACGCCGGCCGCATTGACGATGGCACCTGCGCGAGCAGCGACGAGGCCGTCGTCACATGCTGCCGGGCTTCACCTGCAAGCTGTTCGAGCACCGCATGGAGATCGGACGTCTCCTTGCTGGCGAACACATCCTCCATGTTGCAATTGTGGCTCGCCAGCACCTGCTGCGGCAGGAACAGCTGCCGGTGCGCGGCATCGCGCGGCAGATTGGCGATGACCTGCACGATGCCCTGCGCCAGCCCGGCATGACGGGCAAGATGCTCGACCGCGTCCGACGGCGGCCCCATGATCCGCGCAGCGAGGGCGAACAACGCCGAACAGGTCGCGGCCAGATAGCCTTCCAGCGCCGCCGTGGTCGGCATCGGATCGTTGTAGAGATCGAACTGGTGCTCGTCGGCGAGCAGCGACAGCGGCTCGACCGGCAGGTCGAAATCGCGGATCGCGCGCAGCAGCTCGGCCGCCACCGGATTGCCCTCGGCGCTGCCATGGACATGGCCGGAGAGCATGTCGGTCCACCATTGCAGGCGGATTTCGCCGGGCAAGGGCTGGCTCACCTGGTCGCGGACCCGGACGATCTCGACATTGAAGGCATAGAGCGCGAGCAGCGCACGACGCTCGGCGGCGGGCGCGAACAGGGTCGCGACATAGCGCGGAAAGTCGTGGCTGCGCACGAGATCGGCGCAGAAGGCGACGGAATCGGGCGGAGGTGCAGCGCTGCTCATGGC
>NZ_JBFUES010000670.1:0-4334 GCF_056403875.1 Bradyrhizobium sp. P2_E8 | reverse complement strand
GATGCGGACCGCCGAAATGTCCTCGGGCTTCGGTGCGATGCGGACATGGCTCATCACGGCGCCGTTCTTCTGCGACAGGCCGGTGAAGTCCAGCGCCGAGCAACCGCGACCGTCGACATGGGCGGCCATGCCGAGCAGCGCGCCAATGGTGATGACGCCGGTGCCGCCGATGCCGGTGACGAGGATGTTGTACGGCGCCTCGAGCTCGCGGACAGGAGGCAGCGGCAGGTCGGCGAACAACTGTCCGGAATCGACCGCCGACGTCTTCATCCGCTTCAGCGTGCCGCCATGCACGGTGACAAAACTCGGGCAAAAGCCCTCGACGCAGGAAAAGTCCTTGTTGCAGTTCGACTGGTCGATCTGGCGCTTGCGGCCGAATTCGGTCTCCAGCGGCTGCACCGAGACGCAGTTCGAGGCCTGCGAGCAGTCGCCGCAGCCTTCGCAGACGAGCTCGTTGATGAAGGCGCGCTTGGCGGGGTCGGGATAGAGTCCACGCTTGCGGCGGCGGCGCTTTTCGGCCGCGCAGGTCTGGTCGTAGATGACGACCGTGAGGCCCTTGATGTCGCGCAGCTCGCGCTGCACGGCATCGAGCTCGCGGCGGTGATGGATCGTCGCGCCTTGTGGGAAGTAATTGCCTTCGGGGTATTTGCCCGGATCGTCCGAGACGATCGCGAGGCGCTTGACGCCCTCGGCCCAGACCTGGTGCGCGATCTGCGCGACGTTGAAGCCGCCCTCGGCCGGCTGGCCTCCGGTCATCGCCACGGCGTCGTTGTAGAGGATCTTGTAGGTGATGTTGATGCCGGCGACTGAAGCGGCACGAAGAGCGAGCAAGCCCGAATGTGTATAGGTGCCGTCGCCGAGATTCTGGAAGATGTGCGTCTCGCTGGTGAAGGGAGATTGCCCGATCCAGTTCACGCCCTCGGCGCCCATATGCGAGATCAGGTCGGTGCGGCGGGTCGGCATGCTCAGGGCCATGCCGTGGCAGCCGATGCCGGCCATGGCGCGGCTGCCCTCGGGCACGCGGGTCGAGGAATTGTGCGGGCAGCCCGAGCAGAAGAACGGCGTGCGCGCGAGCTTGATCGGCGCGCTGGCGGTGACCGGATTGTCGAACGCCTCGAGCCGCGCGAGGCGCTGTTCCAGCACCGGGCTGTGATGACCGAGCTTGCGCAGCCGCGCGACCAGCGCCGACGCCACGATGGTCGGCGTCAGCTCGCCCTCGCTCGGCAGCAGCGGCGCGCCGCGCTCGTCGCGCTTTCCGGTGACGGTCGGGCGCCTGGACGCGTCGATGTTGTAGAGGATGCGCATCAGCTGGTCTTCGATGAAGCCGCGCTTCTCCTCGACCACCAGGACATCCTGAAGTCCTTCGGCGAAGCGCTTGGCTCCGCTCTCCTCCAACGGCCAGGTCAGCGCGACCTTGTAGATGCGCAGGCCCAGGTCCTGCGCGTCCTTGTCGGTAATGCCCAAATCGGCGAGCGCCTGGCGCAGATCGAGATAGGCCTTGCCGGTTGCGACAATGCCGAGTCGCGCGGGCTTTGAGTCGAGCACGATGCGATCGAGCTGGTTGGCGCGGGCAAAGGCCTGCACGGCAGCCATCTTCGGGCCGAACAGGCGTCTCTCGGCGTCCAGCGGCGGATCGGGCCAGCGGATGTTGAGGCCGCCGGGCGGCATCTCGAAATCATCTGGCAGCACGATCTTGATGCGTTCAGGATCGCTGTCGATCGACGCCGAGCTTTCCACGGTCTCGCTGATCGCCTTGAAGCCGACCCAGCAGCCGGAGAAGCGCGACAGCGCAAAGCCATAGAGGCCGAGGTCGAGATAATCCTGCAGCGTTGCCGGATTGATCACGGGAATCAGCGCCGCCGCGAACACCTGCTCGCTCTGATGCGCCAGCGTCGAGGACTGGCAGCCATGGTCGTCGCCTGCGAGCGCCAGCACGCCGCCATTAAGCGAGGTGCCGGCCGCGTTGGCGTGCTTCAGCGCGTCCACCGAGCGGTCGACGCCCGGTCCCTTGCCGTACCAGATACCGAACACGCCATCGACCTTGGCGCCGGGAAACAGGCCGACCTGCTGGCTGCCCCAGACCGCGGTCGCGGCCAAGTCCTCGTTCAGGCCGGGCACGAAGGCGATGTCGTGCTGCTGGAGGTGCGACTTCGCCCGCCACAGCGCGTGGTCGTACATGCCGAGCGGGGAACCGCGATAGCCCGAGATGAAGCCGCCGGTGTTGAGCCCTTGAAGCCGGTCGCGTTCGCGCTGCAACATGGGCAGTCGAACCAGGGCCTGCGTGCCGGACAGGAAGATCCGCTTCGATTCGAGCCGGTATTTATCGTCCAGCTCGACCTGCATCAGCGTCATTTCGGAAGTCCTTGTTGTCCTGGTCGGGCGGGGGATTTTGCGCCGCGGGAGGCTTGCGGCTGTGCGAAGCGGGAGATCGCAGTCAAGAGCATGGGCCGGCGAAGTCAATATCGCTGGCCGCATCCGTGGCGCTCCTGCTAGTCATGGCTTGCTTGCGGAGGACACCATGACGGCAAAAGCATTCGACACCGAGATCACCGAGACGGCCGAGGCCTTGATCGGGCCGTGGCGCCAGCCGCGCCAGATGCTTCACGCGCAAACTTACGATGCGCACGCCTCGATCCATGATGACGCCACCGCGCAAAAGCTCGGCTTCAAGGGCGGCACCATCGAAGGCCCGACGCATTTCAGCCAGTTCGCCCCGCTCGGCGCGCGGCTGTGGGGACAGGGCTGGTTCGAGAGCGGCTGTCTTTCCGCGCATTATCGCAACGCCTGCTTCGAAGGCGAGGAGGTGCAGGCGATCCTGTCGAAACCTCTAGCCGGTGCGAGCCAGTGCCAGATCCAGATGGTCAAGCGCGACGGCACCGAAGTGCTGCGCGGCACGGCCTCGATCGGCGAACCGCACGCGGCAACCGCGCTCGAGACCCGCCTCACCGAGCTGAAGCCGCTCGCCGATCCCGTGATCCTGCGCGAGGTGAAGATCGCGCAGACCAGCAAGCGGCAAGCTGTGCGCATGGCGTTCGACCAGACCATGGGCGACCTCTATCCGTTCTCGCTCCGGCAGAAGCTCGCCGTCATCACCGAGAACTCGCCGTATTATTCCAGCGCCGACAACCCATGGCGCAAGCCGGTCATCCCGATGGAGATGCTCAGCGTGCTGTTCCAGTACCGCTCCAAGGACGATCCGTTGCCGGCCAAGGGCCCGGCGGTCGGCCTGTTCGCCGACCAGGAGATCAGGCTGGTGAAGGGGCCGCTCTTCGTCGACGACGCGTATGAGGCGGAGCGCGAAGTGGTCGCGCTCTCCGGCAGCCGCCGCACCGAAAGCGCCTGGGTCAAGACGCGCGTGTTCGACAAGACGGGCACGATGGTGGCCACCATGCTGCTCAACATGGCGACGCTGAAGGATTCCTATGCGCCGTATGAGGACGAGTATCGGCGGCTGTATGGGGCGGGGCGGTAGTCTCAGCTCGTCATTCCGGGGCGCGCGCAGCGCGAACCCGGAATCCATTTCACCTCACACATTGCGGCCCGATGGATTCCGGGCTCGACGCTGTCGCGTCGCCCCGGAATGACGACCGGGAGTCCATCGCCGCCCGCTCATCCTTTAAGCAACTGCACGTCGCAAAGCCGTCGCACAGGGAATAAGCAATCATCGATCTCTGATGTAACCTTCTGACAGCACAACGAATTCCCTCGCAGGCTGTGCCTCCCCGCAATTGTACACAATGGCACGGCGTTTGCAGAACTCCTGGCAAAGAGAGTTCTCGCGGGGGCCTTGAGTCATGTTGAACTCGACCAAGCCGACATTGGGCGTCATCAGCGCCGAGCCCGAGCCGATCAGGCTCGACTGGCCCGCCACCGCGCTTCTCATCATCGATATGCAGCGCGATTTCATGGAGCCGGGCGGCTTCGGCGAGACGCTCGGCAACGACGTCAGCCAGCTTGCGCGTGCGGTGAAGCCGATCGGCGCGGTGCTGAAGGCGGCGCGCGACACCGGCATGCTGGTGATCCACACCCGCGAGGGTCATCTGCCCGATCTCTCCGATGCGCCGCCGGCGAAGGTCGAGCGCGGCGCGCCGTCCTTGCGCATCGGCGATCCCGGCCCGATGGGGCGCATTCTCATTCGCGGCGAGGCCGGTCACGACATCATCCCCGAGCTCTATCCGCTCGACAGCGAAGTCGTGATCGACAAGCCGGGCAAGGGCGCCTTCTACGCCACCGAGCTCACCGACGTGCTGGAGAAATACGGCATCGAGAATCTGCTGGTCTGCGGTGTCACCACCGAAGTGTGCGTCAACACCACCGTGCGTGAGGCCAATGAT
>NZ_JBFUES010000669.1:0-4361 GCF_056403875.1 Bradyrhizobium sp. P2_E8 | reverse complement strand
GGCTAGCGCGGCCGGCTGCGCTCGATGATCTCGGCAGCGCCCTTCGTCAGCAGATCGAGACCCACGGCACGGCCAAGCTCACGGGGCCGGTTGGCGGGGCCTGTGCGCGAGGCTTCGATGATGGTGTTGCCGGAGAGGTCGAGCACGGACGCGGTGAGCGACATCTGACCGCCTGCGATAGTCGAGAAGCCCGCGACAGGCGAATTGCAGTGGCCGTTCAGCACCCAAAGCACCTCGCGCTCGGCATCGGCAGAGGCGTGGGCGGCGGGATCGTCGATCGACGACAGGATTTTTCGCGTTTGCCAGTCCTGCGCGGCGCATTCGACCGCGACGATGCCTTGCCCTGCCGCCGGCAGCATCTCCGCCGGAGTAAACTCGTAGGCGATGCGGTCCGCAAGACCGACGCGATCGAGGCCGGAGCGCGCCATGATCAGCGCATCGGCAGGCCCCACCGCGCCGCCATCCGGCAGGCGCTGCTTCTCGCCGTTGTCGAGCTTTCGCACGCGCGTGTCGGCCGCGCCGCGAAAGTGGATGACCTCCACGTCAGGAAACAGCCGCCGCGCATAGGCCGCGCGACGCACCGCGTTGGTGCCGATCTTGAACCCCTTGCCGCGCGACTGGCGCAGCGCCGCCAGCGTCACGCCGTCGCGCAGCACCAGCGCGTCATTGGGTGGATCGCGCGACAGCGTGGCACCGATGACGAGGCCGGGCGTGTCCTCGTTGCCCGGCATGTCCTTCAGCGAATGCATCGCCGCCTGGAGTTCACCCGACAGCACGGCGGCGCGAATCTGCGCCACGAAGGCGCCGCCCTTGCCGCCATGCGGCAAAAGCTTGCTGGTCTGGTCGAGATCGCCCGTAGTGTCGAACTTGACGATCTCGACCTCGAGATCGGGCACGGCGGCGGTCAGGCGGCGCGCGATCTCTTCCGTCTGTGCCAGCGCCATCGCGCTCTTGCGTGTGCCGATCTTGAGTCGAGTAGCCAAGTCCTGGTCCTTTCACTGCGCGTTGTCTTATTTGAGCATGATCTTATCGGAAAACCGGCGCCCACTTTGCGCTAACGCGGCCCTCCGGGTCCGGATCATGCTTTACCGCGCATCCTCCAATATCATGTCGGAGGCCTTTTCGGCGATCATGATGATCGGCGCGTTGGTGTTCCCCGACACGAGGTCCGGCATGATCGAGCCGTCGACGACGCGAAGGCCTTCGAGCCCCCTCACCTTCAGCCGCTGGTCCACCACTGCGAGCGCGTCATTGCCCATACGACAGGTCGAGGTCGGATGGTAGATGGTGCTGCCGCGCACGCGGCAGTAATCCAGCAGCTCGGCATCCGTGGATACCTTCGTGCCGGGATCGACCTCGCCCACGACGAACGGCTTCAGCGCCGGCGCGTTCAGGATCTTGCGCAGGATCTTCAGGCCCTCGACGTTGGTGGTGCGATCGGTCTCGGTCGACATGTAGTTGACGCGGATCTCCGGCGGCACGGTCGGATCGGCGCTCCGGATGCGCAAGGACCCGCGGCTTTCGGGACGCAGCTGGCACACCGAGGCGGTGAAGCCGGAAAAGTCGTGCAGCTTCTCGCCCATCTTGTCGGTCGAGAACGGCAGGAAGTGGACCTGGATGTCGGGCGAGGCGAGCCGCGGGCTGGTCTTGAAGAACGCGCCCGCCGTGCCGGCCGCGATCGTCAGCCAACCTTTGCGGAACAGCGCGTAGCGCGCGCCGGCCAAAGTGCGACGGATCGGGTTGTTGACGGTGTCGTTGAGCGTGATCTTCTGCGAGCAGCGCATCACGATGCGGACCTGCATGTGGTCCTGGAGATCGTGGCCGACACCCGGCGCGTCCAGCACGACATCGATGCCGTGCTTGCGCAGCAGATCGGCAGGACCGACGCCGGAGAGCTGGAGCAGCTGCGGTGAATTGTAGGCGCCGCTCGACAGCACGATCTCCTTGCGTGCGCGGAMACGGCGCAGCTGCGCGCCTTGCCGGTATTCGACGCCGACGGCACGGCGCCCCTCGAACAGCACGCGCTGGCCGAGCGCCCCGGTCTCGATCTTGAGATTGCCGCGCGTCTTCGCCGGGCCGAGATAGGCGACCGACGTCGAGGCACGGCGGCCGTTGCGCGTGGTGATCTGGAACAGGCCGACGCCTTCCTGCGTGGCGCCGTTGAAATCAGGGTTGTAGGGCAGACCGGTCTCGACCGCGGCGTCGATGAAGGCCTTCGACAGCGGATCGGTCACGATCATGTTGGAGACCGGCAGCGGCCCGCCGCTGCCGTGATACTGGTCGGCGCCGCGCGACTGGTTCTCGGCCTTCCTGAAATAGGGCAGCACGTCGTCATAGCMCCAGCCGGTGTTGCCGAGCTGACGCCAGCGGTCATAGTCCTCGTGCTGACCGCGAACATAGAGCAGGCCGTTGATCGAGCTCGAGCCGCCCAGCGTCTTGCCGCGCGGCTGGAACACCTGGCGCCCCTTCAGCTCGGGCTCCGGTTCGGTCTGGTACATCCAGTTGACGGTCTTCTCCTTGAACAGTTTGCCGTAGCCGAGCGGCACGTGGATCCAGATGTTGGAATCCTTAGGGCCGGCCTCGAGCAGCAGCACGCTGTGCTTTCCATTCGCCGACAGGCGGTTGGCGAGCACGCAGCCGGCGGAACCGGCGCCGACGATGATGTAGTCGAATTCGGGATCGATTGGTGCGAGAGAGGAGTTTGCGGTCATGTCTTGCCAGTGTTCTTGTTGGTGTGGGCGCTTCCGTTCGTGGCTTACCACGATCATGCGCGCAGACGCAGCGCCTCGACCAGCGACTTGAACGCACGGGCATATTCCGCGCCCGCCCTTGCGATATCGGCGCGTCCGGCGCAGGCGACCGCAGCCTCCGTGACCGCGCCGAGGAGCAGCCGCGCCAGCGGCTCGACCGGCTGCCGCGCGATCAGCCCGGCCTCCATGGCGGCTGCGATCGCGCGCGGCAGCTTGCCGCCGAAATGCTCGGCATCGATCTCGCGCCAGCGCTCCCAGCCGAGCACGGCCGGGCCGTCGCGCAGGATGATCTGGCCGGTCGGGCCCTTGGCGGTCGCTGCGAAGTAATGCTGGGTGCCCGCGACCATCGCAGCGAGCACGTCCTTCTCGGCCCGCGCGGTGCTGTCGATCTCCGCAACGAGGTCGCGCGAGACCTGCTCGAACACGGCTTCGAACACCGCCTCCTTGGTCTTGAAGTGATGATAGACCGCACCCTTGGCGACGGAGGCCCCCTCCGCGATCTCGTCCATGGTGGTGGCGGCAAAGCCTTGCGTCCCGAACAGGCGGCGCGCCGCCGTCAGGATCGCCTCCGATGTCGCCGCCCGCCGCTCCGCCTGTTTCGCCATGAGTGTCGTCTAATCCAATTCGGCTGACACGGCCAGTTGACTTTTCGACTTCCGGTCGGTATTTACCGACCATCAGTCGGTTTTAATCGTGAGGTATGTCATGCCCAGTCGTGAGATCGTCGAAGCCTTTGCGAAGCGGCTGGAGGATGGGGACTTCGTCGGCGCGATCGAACATTTCTATGCGCCCGACGCGGCGACTTATGAAAACAACGCCGCRCCAACCGTCGGCCGGGAAAAGTTGGCAGCGAAAGAGCGCGGCGTGCTGGCCGCGACCAAGGAGGTCAAGGCCGTGCGCATCGGGCCGAGCCTGATCGAGGGCGACACTGTCGCGACACGCTGGCGGTTCAGCTTCACCAGCGCGGAAGGCGTCATCCGAACGTTGGACGAGATCGCGTGGCAGACCTGGCAAGGCGACCAGCTGATCGAAGAACGGTTCTATTACGATCCGAAGCAGCTGGGGCGGTGAGTTCTCCGCGATCATATGACGTGAGAGCTTGAGGTACCGAAACTTCCACAGCGTCATGGCCGGGCTTGTCCCTGCCATCCACGCGCTGCCCCGCGGCACGACAGACGTGGATGCCCGGGACGAGCCCGGGCATGACGACCTCCTGCGAAAGTTCCTATGCGATTGCCGTGGTAACGCTCTCGGCGCGCATTTGTATCGATTTGTTATCGATACTGTCGATGGAACACGCAGAAGTGGTCGCGGCGACCGTGACAGGCGGGGATAATTCATAGTTCGTCAAAGGTTTGCAGCGAATTCTCCTGATCGAGCCGGACGAACGGCCCATCCTGCTAGGCCTTAGAATGCGGACTCAACTGACCACCTATTTCGCGCGGCTGTTCGCCGGCGATCTGTCAGCGTTCGGCGGTCCCGCAACCGACGAAGCCATGGCCGGCCATATCCGCGCGGAACAGATGTCGCTGGTGCTCGGCTATTCCGTCGGCATCATGCTCGCCAATGCCTGCAACGCCGCCGTGCTTGCCATCGCGCTGTGGCATTCGC
>NZ_JBFUES010000668.1:0-4369 GCF_056403875.1 Bradyrhizobium sp. P2_E8 | reverse complement strand
ATCAAGGGCCTGGTGATCATCGGCGCCGTGGCGCTGGACCGCTACCGGTTGCAAGGCTCCGCGAGGACTTGAAAGGCTCGGCGCGCACCTGAGTGCGGGCAGTTCGATGTGAGATTCCGGTACGGCAACTGGTCAGCCGTGCCGGAGATGAAGACAGACCAGGGAGGAAGCCAATGTTGAAGACGATCACGCTCGCCGGCGCCGCGACGGCGCTTGCCCTAAGCACCGCGCCGTGCTTCGCCAAGGAGCTCAAGTCGATCGGTGTCTCGCTCGGCTCGCTGGGCAACCCGTTCTTCGTCGCACTGTCGAAGGGCGCCGAGTTCGAGGCCAAGAAGGCCAATCCCAATGTGAAGGTCACCACGGTTGGGTTCGAATACGACCTCGGCAAGCAGGTCACCCAGATCGACAATTTCATCGCCGCCGGCGTCGACCTGATCCTGTTGAACCCCGGCGACCCCAAGGCGATCGGGCCAGCGATCAAGAAGGCGCAGGCGGCGGGCATCGTCGTCGTCGCGGTCGACACCGCGGCCGAAGGCGCCGATGCCACCGTGACCACGAACAACGTCCAGGCCGGCGAGATTTCCTGCCAGTACATCGTGGACAAGTTGGGCGGCAAGGGGGACGTCGTCATCGAGAACGGGCCGCAGGTCTCCGCCGTGATCGACCGCGTCGTCGGCTGCAAGAACGTCCTCTCGAAGAATCCGGGCATCAAGGTGTTGTCCAGCGACCAGGACGGCAAGGGCTCGCGCGAAGGCGGCCTCACCGTCGCACAAGGCTATCTGACCCGCTTCCCCAAGATCGACGCGATCTTCGCCATCAACGATCCGCAGGCGATCGGCACCGACCTCGCGGCGCGCCAGCAAAATCGCACCGGCATCGTCATCACCGCGGTGGACGGTGCGCCCGACATCGAGGCCGCACTGAAGGATCCCGGATCGCCGCAGATCCAGGCTTCGGCGTCACAGGACCCGTTCTTCATGGCGCGGCGCGCCGTGCAGGTCGGTGTCGGCATTCTCAGTGGCCAGAAGCCGGCCTCGACCGTCGAACTCCTGCCGTCGAAGCTTGTGACCCGGGACAATGTCGCCGAGTACAAGGGGTGGACGTCGGATCGGTCGCAGTAGCCATTCTGCATCTTTCGCGGGGACATATCGGTCGGTGGCGCTCGGATGGTGCATGGTTGTGCGTCCGAGGCCTCCCTGGTCGCGCTGCAAGACAGCCCCCTGCCGGGAAGGCCCGGCAGGGGTTTTCCGCACTTGGCGTCGAGCTTCAATAATGCAGGCCGAACTGTCAGGCCGACGCACTGCAGCTGGCGACCTCGGACATCGCGGCTCCCGTGCAGGCAGGTTGGGCTCTGATCATGCCCGACGTCAGCCGAGCAGGTCGCCGTATCCGCCCGGGTGCTTGATCCAGATCAAGATCGCAACGTCGAAGCGCCGGCTACGCTCCCTTTAGACCAGATCTGGACGCCGCCTTGAAGACACTTCGCCAGCTTCTCACCGGAGAGGACGTGATCCAGCTCGTGATCCGACTCGGATTGCTGGCTCTGTTGATTGTCTGGACCTTCTATCTGATCCGCCCGTTTGTGACGATTCTGGTCTGGGCCCTCGTGCTTGCTGTCGCGCTCAATCCGGCTTTCGTCCTCCTCGCCAAGATCCTCGGTGGCCGGACGAAGCTTGCCGCGGTGCTTCTCACGGCCGTTAACCTCGCCATTGTCATTGGGCCGGCGGCGTGGCTCGGCTTGGGTGCGGTGGACGGGGTCAAGGACTTTGCCGACGAATTGGCCGCAGGCGATCTGGCGATTCCTTCGCCGCCCGCCGCGATCAAGACCTGGCCGCTGATCGGCGCACCGCTTTACGAGTTCTGGGATCAGGCCTCGACCAATCTCCGCGCGGTCCTGCAACGGATTGCGCCGTATCTGAAGCCGTTCGCCGGTACGCTCCTCGGCATTGTGGGCGATGCCGGCGTGGGCACCGTCAAATTCCTGCTGTCGGTCGTCGCCGCCGGCTGCCTGTTTCCCTATGGACCGCAGCTCGTGGCGGCGGGCAGGAGCTTCCTGTCGCGGATCGTGCCCGAGCAGAGCGAGCACTTCCTGGATCTCGCAGGCGCGACCATCCGCGCGGTAGCCCAAGGTGTGATCGGCATCGCCGTCATTCAGGCGCTGCTGGCCGGTATCGGCTTCAAGTTGGCGGGCATTCCGATCGCCGGCTTGCTCGCGCTCCTGGTGCTGTTGCTCTCCATCGTGCAGATCGGCGGAGCTATCATCATGCTCCCTGTGATGATCTGGATCTGGACCGACAAGGACGTCACTACCGCATTAATGCTGACGTTGTTCCTCGGAATCGTCAGCATTCTCGACAATATACTGAAACCAATGGTGATGGGACGCGGCCTGACAACGCCGACGCTCGTCATCCTGATCGGCGTGATCGGCGGCACGATCGGCCACGGAATCCTCGGCCTTTTCATCGGACCCATCATCCTGTCGGTGTCCTGGGAGCTCGCCGTGGCCTGGATCAGGACCGATCGCGCCGGCGCGGCGCCGCAAGCGACCATCGACCGTTGACCTAAATCAATGTCGGACGCCTCGGAGCGCCTTGGATGAACTCGCGCGACGACGAGGCGGAGTATGTCGATGGAAAAGCCAAACCTGCCAGGCGGCCCCTTGTCCGGACTTGTCGCTTCGGCCGTGGAATACATGGTCGACGCGAGCCAGCGGAGTGTGCTGTTCCTGGACATCATGCGTCAGCGCGGCGATCAATACCGGGAGCACGTCGCACAGACGGCGCCGCATGTCCTGCAGTATGCCGCCGAACTGATTATGGACGGCCGTCAGCTGGACGAGCCGGTCAACTATGCGCTGGTCCGTATCATCCCTCCCAAGGACGTGGAGATTGATCTCAGGCGACGGCCGTTTGTCGTGATCGATCCGCGCGCGGGCCATGGCCCGGGCATCGGCGGTTTCAAGGCCGATAGCGAGATCGGCGTCGCGATGAAGGCCGGGCATCCCTGTTACTTCATCGGCTTCCTGCCGGAGCCGATGCCCGGTCAGACCATCGAACGCATCGCGCGCGCCGAAGCCATTTTCATCGAAAAGGTCATCAGCCGTCATCCGGACGCCGACGGAAAGCCTTGCGTGATCGGCAATTGCCAGGCCGGCTGGGCCGTCATGATCCTGGCGTCACTGCGGCCGGAACTGTTCGGGCCGCTGATCATCGCGGGTGCGCCGCTCGCCTATTGGGCCGGCGTGCACGGCAAGTATCCGATGCGTTATTCCGGCGGCCTTCTGGGTGGAAGTTGGCTCACCGCGATGACCAGCGATCTCGGCGCCGGAAAGTTCGACGGCGCCTGGCTGGTGCAGAACTTCGAGAACCAGAATCCATCGAACACCCTGTGGACCAAGCAGTACAACGTCTATTCCAAGGTCGATACCGAGGCGAACCGCTATCTCGAATTCGAGCGATGGTGGGGCGGCCATGTCAACCTGAATGCCGAGGAAATCCAGTTCATCGTCGATGAGCTCTTCATCGGCAACAATCTCGCTGCCGGCAAAATCGAGATGTCCGACGGCCAGAAGGTGGACCTGCGCAACATCAGGTCGCCGATCCTGGTGTTCTGCTCCGAGGGCGACAACGTCACGCCGCCGCAACAGGCGCTGGACTGGATCCTCGATTGCTACGCCGACGTCGACGAGATCAGGGCCTATGGGCAGACGATCGTCTACACCGTTCACGAGAGCGTTGGGCATCTCGGTATCTTCGTCTCCGGCGGCGTCGCCAAGAAAGAACACGCGGAGTTCTCGAGCAACATCGATCTGATCGACGTGCTGCCGCCCGGTCTCTATGAAGCCACGTTCGAAGCCAAGGGCGAGGAGACAACGAGCTCCGACCTCGTGGTCGGCCAGTGGGTGATGCGGTGCGAGGCGCGGACGCTCGACGACATCCGCGCCATGGGCGGCAATTCGCCCGAGGACGAGCGGCGCTTCGCTGCCGCCAAACGCGTCTCGGAACTCAACCTCGCCGCCTACCAGAAGTTCGCCCAGCCCTGGATCAAGAAGCTGGTCACACCGCAAATGGCAGAGACGATGCGCCACCTGCACCCGCTGCGGCTTCAGTATGAGGCGCTCAGCAGCCAAAATCCGTGGATGACGGCTGTGAAGTCGGCCGCTGACGCGATCGAGGACAACCGCAAGCCGGTCGCCAAGGACAATCCGTTCCTTGCATTTCAGGAGCAGGTGTCCAAGCAGATCGTTCACGCACTCGACAGCTGGCGTGACGCACAGGAGGCATTGAGCGAAACGATCTTTCTCAATCTCTACGGCTCGCCGGCGGTGCAGGCCGCGCTCGGGATCGATCCGAAATCCGAGCTGTCG
>NZ_JBFUES010000667.1:0-4370 GCF_056403875.1 Bradyrhizobium sp. P2_E8 | reverse complement strand
GTCCCGAGCTCTTCGCGACGTACATCGCAAGGTCGGCACGGATCAGGAGATCGTCATAGGTTGTGCCGTGGGTGGGCCAGATCGCAATGCCGATGCTGACGCCGATGGTCGCATGGTTGCTCTGGAGCTTGAAGGAAACCTGCAGCGTCTCGATCATCTCGCGGGCACTGAGGCTCGCGGCCTCGATCGTCTTCACCCCGGCGATGATGGCGACGAACTCGTCGCCCCCGACCCGGGCGAGCAGATATTTGCCGGCAGCGCCCTTGGACGTCAGCAAATTGCTCAAGCGCTCGGCCACCATCCTGAGCAGCTCGTCGCCAGCCTTGTGCCCGAAAGTGTCGTTGATGGATTTGAAGCCATCCAGGTCGAGGAAGAACAGCGCTCCGTCCTCTTCCGCGCCGATGAGCGCCGGCGCATCGATGCGCATCTTCTCCCGATTGGGAATGCGGCTCACCGTGTCGTAGAAAGCGAGCTGACGAATTCTTCGAGTGCTGGCCCGCAAATGCGTCAGCATTCGCTCGAATGCGAGGCCGAGGCCGCGGACCTCGCCGATGCCCGTTGCGCGGAATTGAACGTCAAGATCGCCACCCGCGATTTCCTGGGCGGTCTTGGCGAGCGCTGAAAGTCCTTTCGTGAGGTGCCTCACGGCGGCCAATAGCGCGACGACCAAGGCACCGAGCGCCAGCGCCGCGGATGCCAGGAACTGCCACATCAGCGAACGCGTATGGGAGGCGCCGATCTGGAACATCTGATCGCGTGTCGTCGTCACCAGCGATGCGCTCGCGAACGTACACACCTTGAGCGTCGCCTCGTAATCGACACAGCGCGCGACGTAGTTGCCGTCATCCGAGCGCTGCAGCCCGGCCAAACGCGTCCCGGCGCCGCTGAATCTCACCCCTTCAGGCCCCGCGGAAGACACGATCTCGTTGTCACCCGTGATGATGACCACGCCGGCATTGGCTAGCGAAGTGAAGTTCTCGAGAGTCCGTTCCGTGCGGCCGAGCGGTCGGACGGCGGCAAGCGCGCCGATGAGGTCGCCGAAGTCGTCGAACACGGGCTCGATCGCGGTGTGCGCTATGGTGTGGCGCTGCGGCAGGCCGAGCGCTGACAATTCACGCAATTTGAGCTCATAGGTGCCTTCCTCACCCCGCGGGTGCGAGCGGCTATTGTCCTTGAGGATCGCGTTGAGACTGACAGAGAGAGCGGTACCCTCGAATGCCCGGTTCAGCGCGAGGAGGTCGAGGGGCGTGTTGGCGCCGATCACGCGACCGGTTCCGTCGAAGGCGATCAGCCTTTCGAAGCCGGAGGTCGAAGCAACGACGCTGAGCAGCTCGCGGATAGTCACATCGTTGTTCGAGGCGACCGCCTTGGCGACATCGGCGCGCTGAGCGATCTGACGCAGGCCAGATGCGGTTTCTGCGCCCAGGACCTCGATTCGCGCTCGCGCCAACTGCGCCTCGCCGTCGAGGCGATGAGCGAGCTGGTCTTCCGAGAGTTCACCCAGTGCCGCAGCCTGATGCCTCAGTTGCTGCTGCAGGCGTAGCACCGTCAAGCCACCGATGACGCCGAGCCCGAGGACGCCGGTCGCGAGCACGACGGCAACGAGGCGCATGGCGATAGACGAGGGGAAACTCGGAATCCCGGACGCAACGGCCCAACGACGCCAGCGGGGCGGCGCCCTCGATGCCTCTGCCATATCCGGGTCAGTCGCCACCACCGCCAGCACCCTGAGCTTACGGGGGCCGGTCAATGTCGCTCATTGAGGCCCCTTCCAGGCGCCAACCTTAGGCGAGTGAAATACCCAAAATCGTCAATTTGATCGTCTATTTGTGGCCGGTTAATTAGCAAATGGTTTCTCAGAACCATCAGATTTTGTGCTTTTCACTTTCTGTCCGCCACAGATGACTCCAAAAGGCACGGCGTTGCGACAACAGATGGTTTAGGTTTCTTTGCCAGATTGCGCACCTCGTCGTTCGAAGGGGTTTGCCATGGCATTTTCGAGGATAGCGGCGGTAATTTTGGGCCTCTGGCTTGCGGGGGTGAATGCCGCTAGCGCCGAAACACGCAGGCTCGACATCGTCGGGACCGGAGACGGCATCGATGTCCTGCGCGTCGTCGCCGCGAGCTTCATGCAGCAGGAAGGATCCGCACGGATCGAGGTCCCGCCTAGCATCGGTTCTGGCGGAGGCATCGCGGCCGTGGGGTCCGGCAAGGCGATCTTAGGGCGCATCGCACGCCGCCTGACCGACGCCGAAGCGGCTTCCGGCATCGTCTACAAGGCGATCGCCCGCCTGCCCTCGGCTTTCATCGTCCATCCCGGCTGTGGAGTGAGTGCCGTCACGAGCGATCAGCTCGTTGCGATCTATTCGGGCCGACTCGCGAATTGGAAGGAGCTGGGCGGCGCCGATATGCGCATCCGCGTCGTGCGGCGCGAGGACCAGGACAGCACTCTCACCGTGCTCCGGGCCAGCATGCCCGGCTGGCATGATCTCGAGATCACCGAGAAATCGAAGACGGCGACGACCACACAGGAAGCGATCGAGACGGTTCGCGATGTTCAAGGGGCGATCGGCTTCGGACCCTTCTCGCGGCCGCTGGAACAAGGGCTCACCGTGCTTCGCGTGGACGGCCACTACCCGACCGACGCGGATTATCCCTCGAGCGTGGTGCTGGCGCTGATCTATTTAAGCACGTTGCAGGATCCGGACGCCTTGGCCTTTCTACGTTTTGCCGACACGCAGAAGGCGGCCGACGTCATCACCAGCCTCGGGAGTCTGCCCGTCAAGCCGTGAGCCGCCGGGGCTCGCTGGCCGCCGGCGCTGCCGAGCTCGGCATCGGCTCACAGGCCGGGGCGATGAGGCTGCTCCCGGCTTCGCCATAGACGGGTGACCTTGTCCATCAGCGATGAGGTTTGAGAGCTCGGCAGGAAAGGATCGGCGTAGCATTGCGCATTGGCCGAGCGCGCCTTGTTCTGCACGATATCGACGAGACCAGCGGGGCCGGCGACGTAGACCGTGTCCTCCAGTCCGAGCAGGGGCAGATAGTGCGATGGGCGCCCGGGCCTGATCGGCAGGGTAGATCCGACCTCCGTCGTCGCGATGACGTCGCGGACACCGTCGTCGATCAGCCACTGCAGCGAGGGAAGCATATAGAGGTTATCGGCATCCCGGCTGCCGGCGACGACCACCATCTCGCGGTTGCGCTGGGTCGAGCGCGCCGAGCGGGCCAGCGCCCAGATCGGGGCCCAGCCTGCTCCGCCGGCGACCAGCACCAGCGGCCCCTGGCCCTGTCGTAGATAGGCTTGTCCGAAGGGGCCTTGCACATGCGCCGCATGGCCGGGCCTGATGGCCTTGCCGAACTGCCCCGACACGGTGCCGTCATGCAGGCGCCGGATGTGGAAGACGAGTTCGACTTGCTTGAAGGAACCATCGAGTCTGAAGGTCGGGCTGAACTCGCGCGCCGGATAGCCGGAAAACTTGACGCGCACATATTGGCCCGGCCGAAACTCGAGCGGCGCCGAGGTCGTCAGCACGACTTCGGCGATCTCTGGCGAGAGCTCGTTGATCTCGGTAACGGCGCCCGCCCGCTTCATCGGTAGCGGCAATTCTTCGAATTCGATCTCCGCATCGCCTGCGACCGCGGCCTGGCAGGCGAGCACAGTGCGGCCATGGCCCGAGCCGCCGTCATCGACCGAGCCCGAAACGACCGTCACCCGGCAGCTCTGACATTGTCCCGATCTGCAGTCGTGTGGAATGAGGATCGAGCCGCCGAGCGCAGCGTCGATCAGGCCTTCGCCGGCGCGGGCTTCGACGGGCTTGCCGTTGAGGACGAGCCGACAATGCGTCTTCATCGCGAGGCCTCTGGGCGCCGCGAATTCCTGCGAGCAGGCCGCTGCTCGCCGCGCCGGAATGCGATGCGCGGATGAGGGCGAAGCCATGCTTCAGCGCAGCCGCGCCGTAGTGGCTTCCGGTCGAGCACGTCGCCCCCCATGAGACGCCTAGTCCTGCGTGACGACACGCACCGGGCGGTTATGGGTCGCATGCCGCGTCTGTGCATGGTCGAAGACAGCGACCCACATGTAGAGATCGCGGGCTGGCACGAAGGCTTTGTCATATCTGCCATCGCTTTTCATGTTGCGCGTCAGCTCGAGCGTCCAATGTCCGTTGCCCCATTTTGAAACCCCGGTGACATTGGCCCGCTCTCCTTCGGTGTCGCCGGCAATAATCACGCCGGGCAGGGTCGTGCCAACGGGAATCCTCGCGTCGGCCTCTGGAGTGTAGGGTTCGCTCTCCCAGTCGAACATGTACCAGCGGCCGTTCTCGTCGTCGCTGCTGTCGGGATTAAGATCGAATTTGCTGAGGGCTGCAACC
>NZ_JBFUES010000666.1:0-4375 GCF_056403875.1 Bradyrhizobium sp. P2_E8 | reverse complement strand
GCGTGGGTCACGGTGGCGCCGTTCTCCATCGCGATCTTGGTGGCGGTGGTGAGCTGGCCCTTCAATGTGCCAACGATGAGAAGCCGCATGTCAGTCTCCTGTCCGTCTGGTCGCGCTGCCGCGCGTCATTCCCTGTGTTCGCGTAATAATTACGTGCGTTCGGTCTTGATGATTTCGGTCATGGTCACGCCGAGCTTGTCCTCGACCAAGACGACCTCGCCGCGGGCGACCAGCTTGTTGTTGACGTAGATGTCGATGGCCTCGCCGACGCGCCGGTCGAGCTCCAGCACGGTGCCGGGCCCGAGCTTCAAGAGCTCGCCGACGTCCATCTTGGAGCGGCCGAGCACGGCCGAGACCTGCACCGGCACGTCGAACACGGCCTCGAGGTCCGCGGCGGCGCGCGCCGCATATTCGTCCTCGTTGTAGCCGACGTCGGTGCCGGTAGGCGGCATCGGGCCGTTGAGATCGGGCAGCGGGACCTGTCCGTCGGTGTCGCTCATGGCTTAGCTCCCCCTGCGGGACGCGATATAGCGTCCGACCATTTCGTCGATCTTGGCCGCGATGGCGCCGCGCTCCAGCACGACGCCGCCATCGGCCCATTCGATCCGGCAGTCGCCGGTCGCAATCTCCGGCTCGGCCAGGATCACCAGCCGGCCCTCGAAGCCGCTCTGCTTGGCAAGCCGCTCGATCTTCTCGCGGGCGCTGTCGTAGAGCTCGTCGTTGATGCGGACGACGAGATGCGGCGTCGCGACCAGATGCGAGAAGCAGTCCTTGACCAGCGCCACGATCTCGCCGAGCGGCTCGGCGGCGACCAGATCGGCGCACAGCTTGCGTGCCACCGCGACCGCGACCTCGACCGCCTCGGTCTCCATCTTGGTCTCGATGTTGCCCATGCCCGAGGCGACGCCCCGGATCGCGATGTTGATCTCTTCCATGGCGAGCGCGACGCGGCGGTCGCTCTCGGCCTTGGCCTCGCGCTGGCCGGCAGCAAAGCCGTCCTGATAGGCGCGCGCCTCCGCTTCCGCGACCTTCTGGGCGATTTCGGCCGCGGACGCGGCCTTCTCGCGCGTCCGATCCGGCGCGGCGAAGTCGGTGTCGAACAGGAATTTTGCCGGAGCGGCCATCAATACACCAGCTCGTCGTCGGCGCGGTTCTTGGTCAGCATGATCTCGCCCTTGGCGGCGAGGTCCTTGGCGAGGTTGACCAGCAGCGCCTGCGCCTCGTCGACGTCGCGAAGACGGACCGGGCCCATCGCCGCCATGTCGTCCTGCAGCATCTTGGCCGCGCGCGAGGACATGTTGCCGAAGAAGAAGTTGCGGACGTCCTCGTTGGCGCTCTTGAGCGCGACGCCGAGCTTGTCCTTGTCGACGTTGCGCATCAGGGTCTGGGCCGAGCCGGAATCCAGCTTCACGAGGTCGTCGAAAGTGAACATCAGCGCCTTGATGCGCTCGGCCGATTCCCGGTTGTCCTCTTCCAGCGAGGTGATGAAGCGGGTTTCGGTCTGGCGGTCGAAATTGTTGAAGATTTCGGCCATCACCTCGTGGGCGTCGCGGCGGCGGGTTTGCGACAGGTTGGACATGAATTCGGTGCGCAGCGTCTTCTCCACGCTCTCGATCACCTCCTTCTGCACCGCTTCCATCTTCAGCATGCGGTTGACGACGTCGAGGGCGAGGTCCTCGGGGAAGATGCCGAGCACGCGCGCGGCGTGCTCCGGCTTCAGCTTCGACAGCACCACCGCGATGGTCTGCGGATATTCGTTCTTGAGGTAGTTGGCGAGAACCTCTTCCTGCACGTTGGAGAGCTTCTCCCACATGTTGCGCCCCGCGGGGCCGCGGATCTCGTCCATGATGCCGTTGACGCGCTCCGGCGGCAGGTATTGCTGGAGCAGCCGCTCGGTGGCGTCGAAATTGCCCATCAGCGCGCCCGAGGCCGACATGCGCGAGACGAACTCGAGCAGCATGTCCTCGACCGTGTCGACCTCGACGGTGCCGAGCGTCGACATTTCCAGCGAGAGCTGGCGCACCTCGTCGTCGTCGAGCATCGACCAGATCTTGCCGCCGTACTGCTCGCCCAACGCCAGCATCAGGATCGCGGCACGCTTCGGTCCGACCAGTTGCTCGGCCGGCTTGCCGTCCTTGGCCCGGGTGTTGGCGCGCTGACCGAGCGTGGAGATCACGCTGGTAATGTCGTTGCTGTTGGCGTTTTGCAGGGCTGCGGCCATGTCAGTTCATTTCTCGGATCATTTCGCCGGTTCGCTCAGCCATTGGCGGATGATGGCGACGGTTTCGTTGGGGTTGCGCTCGGCGAGCTCGCCGACGCGATGAACGGACTGGGCGTGGACCTGGCCCTGGATGGTGGCGACGTCGATCGCGCTGGCGGCGCCGCTGGGCAGCAGCGCCTGGCCGGCGGCCGGGGCGGCCTCGTCCGAGGCGGCCGGGCCGGCGAGCACGCCGCTGATGGCGGCGGCGACTTCGTCGGAGGCGAGGATGCGCTTGACCAGCGGGCGGATCACCAGGAACAGCACGACCAGGCCGAGCAGCATCATCACGCCGAGCTCGACGAAGTACATGACGTCGTCCTTGGTGAACTGGAGCATGCCGAGGAAGCCGCCAGGCTCGCCGATCGGGGCGGTGGAGGGGGCGTCGGCGAAGCGCAGATTGACGACCTCGACCTGGTCGCCGCGCTTCTGGTCGAAGCCGATCGCCGAGCGCACCAGGGTCGCGATGCGGTCGAGCTGCTCCTTGGTGCGGTCCTGATAGGCCAGCTCGCCTTTCTCGTTCTTGCTGTAGATGCCGTCGACCAGCACCGCGACCGAGATGCGGTTGACCCGGCCGGCCTCGGTCACCTCGGTCTTGGTGGTGCGGGAGATCTCGTAATTGTTGGTCTCCTCGGTCTTCTTGCTCTGGTCCTTGGCCGCGACGCCGCTGTTCTGCTGGTTGCCCGGCAGCTCGTTGTTGACGGTGACCTGGCCGTTGTTGTCGGCGGTCATGCTGCTTTCTTCGCGGGTCTGGCTCGAGCGCAGCACGCGACCCTCGGGGTCGAACTTGTCCGAGGTCTGGGTGATCTTGTTGAAGTCGAAATCGGCGGAGAGCTGGACGCGGGCGCGGCCCGAGCCGACCACCGAGGAGACGATGTCCTCGACCTGCTTGCGTATCCGCTTCTCGAAGGTGGTGCGGCGCTCGTCGCCGAGCGCCTGCTCCGGATCGGTCGCGGCGCCGTCGGCGAGCAGCTGGCCGGCCTCGTCGACGATCGAGACCCGCTGCGGCTTCAGTCCGTTAACGGCGGAGGCGACGAGATGGCGGATAGCCCTGATCTGCTGCGCCTCCAGCGCGCCGCGGACCCGCACCACGATGGAGGCCGACGGCTCCGGCGCCTCGCGCGAGAACAGCGGGCGCTCCGGCAGCACCAGATGGACGCGGGCGGCCTGGATGCGGTCGATGGCGCGGATGGTGCGGGCGAGCTCGCCTTCCAGCGCGCGCAGATGATTGATATTCTGGACGAAGGAGGTGGTGCCGAGCGCGTCCGACTTGTCGAACACCTCGTAGCCGACGCCGCCGCCCTTGGGCAGGCCGCCCTCGGCGAGCTTCATCCGCAGCCGCGTCACCTTGTCCTTGGGCACCATGATGATGGTGCCCTCATTGCGCAGCTCGAACTGGATGCCCTGGCGTTCCAGGTCCTTGATAATGCTGGAAGAATCCTCGACCGAGAGGTCCGTGAACAGCGTCGTCATCTGCGGCGTGGTGACCCGCATGATGACGAACGCGAAGAAGCCGACGAGCGCGGCGGTGACCGCGATCATCGCCCCGAACCGGGCGGCGCCGATACCTTTTAAAAAGTCCGCAAGACCTTGCAAGCAACCGCCCCGACCAATTCGACCCGCATTCCAGAGCGGTCGACTGGGCAATTATTGCCTAGGTGATGGTTTCGATATGGTTAACGAAGGTTAAGAGCTGGGACAAAAGTAGCGCCAAAGAACGACCAGGAACGAACATGAAAAAAATCGGCCTCGCAGGGCGAGGCCGATTTTCGTCAAAAGCCGCAGATTTCCGGATCGCTTACTGGCGATATTGCTGGATGCGGGTGGTGCGAAGACCCGCCAGACCGTGCTGGTCGATGGAAAACTGCCAGGAGAGGAATTCGTCGACCGTCAGCGTATAACGGCTGCAGGCCTCCTCGAGGGAGAGAAGTCCGCCACGCACGGCGGCGACGACTTCAGCCTTGCGRCGGATGACCCAGCGTTTGGTGCCGGGTGCGGGCAGATCTGCGATCGTCAGCGGACTGCCGTCCGGCCCGATGACGTATTTTACCCTCGGGCGATGGGGTTCTGTCATGGCGTACTCACAAACTCTCAACCACTGAACTCACGCCGTAACCC
>NZ_JBFUES010000665.1:0-4382 GCF_056403875.1 Bradyrhizobium sp. P2_E8 | reverse complement strand
GAGCGGTACAAGCCTTTGAATTGCGCCACGGCGCCGGCGTGCCTCGCCGGCGCCGAATTGTTTTGGTCGCCTGGTCGATGCTTGAACCAGGCAACAGAGGTGACTTCCGGAGAGAGCGCGTGATAATTGAGCCATGGCAGACAAAATTCGCGTCGTTGTTCTCTATGGCGGCAGGTCCGGTGAGCACGAGKTCTCGCTGAAATCGGCAGCCTCCGTGCTGGGGCATCTCGACCGCACCCGCTTCGAGGTGATCCCGGTCTCCATCGACAAGACGGGTCGGTGGCAATGGAACGACCTTCGGACGCTCGATCAGGCCCACGCGGCGGCCTTGCCGATCCTGCCCGATGCGCCGGAGATGCGGCTCGCCAGGGGACCTGATGGACGCGGCGTCCTCATGCCGATCACGCAAGGCGCCGCCGACCCGATCGAGATCGACGTCGTCTTTCCGGTCATCCACGGGCCGCTTTGCGAAGACGGCACCGTGCAGGGCCTGCTGGAATTGGCCGACGTCGCCTATGTGGGATCGGGCGTTCTCGCCTCCGCCGTCAGCATGGACAAGGATGTCGCCAAGCGGCTCGCCGAATTCGCCGGCATTCCGGTCGCGCCCTATCGCGTGCTCGCCCGCAAGGCCTACGTTCAGGACCGAACGTCATTGCTTGCGAAGGCGGTCGAAGGCTTGAGCCTCCCGGTCTTCGTCAAGCCGTGCAACATGGGCTCCAGCGTCGGCATCCACAAGGTCAAGACGCCGGATGCGCTCGAAGCGGCGCTCGATGATGCGTTTCGGTATGACGTCAAGGTGCTGGTCGAACAGGGCATCGACGCGCGCGAGATCGAGGTCGCGGTGCTCGAGGGCGAGACGCTGTTCGCGAGCGTCGCCAGCGAGCTGAACCCCAACGCCCATCACGAGTTCTATTCGTACGAGGCAAAGTATCTCGATCCCGATGGCGCTCGGGTCGACCTTCCGGCCAAGCTCGACGCGGCACAGATGGAGCGCGTCCGGTCACTGGCCACCCGGGTGTTCGCGGCGCTCGAATGCAGCGGCTTCGCCCGGGTCGACTTCTTCCTCGACCGGAAAACCGGCGAGTTCTGCTTCAACGAGATCAACACCCTGCCCGGTTTCACGTCGATCAGCATGTATCCGAAGATGATGGAAGCCTCGGGCGTACCGTATGGAGAGTTGCTGACGCGCCTCGTCAATCTGGCGCTGGACCGGCACCGGCAGCGGCAGACCCTGGAACGGGGCTACGCGAGCTAGTCGATCTCCGGCTCCGGACAGAGCGCAACCGCCTGTTCATGACCGCGAGCCAATCGCTCTATGCCGTGTACACGGCGACGCAAGGCGCGGGACCGGGCTGAAGCCGACGACGCGATCCACAAGCAAGGGCGCCGGCGTGAACCGCCGGCGCCCGATCGCTTTCTGCGCTCGCCATCTGCATAAATAATCGCCACGCACGTCGCGGCGGGCGCTCTTTATGACAACGGTACGCGCGCGCGCCGAGACGTGGTTCCCTGATCGTCATCAAGTTACGCCTCGGGCAAATCTCCGCCATCAATCCAACTAAGATGAGACGCGCGGTTTCGCCGCAGCGCGGCGCGAGGTCATGACGTCCTCTGCAACCCGCGCCCGACATGAACTGGGAGTTGCGCGATGCGCCATATGCCAAATGACACGATCGTCGTCAGCGTTGGGGACCAGAAATTCGTCACCGAGTTCGGCGACCCGGGTCTGCCGATCGACGGCCGCGGCGGCAACGATACGATGATCGCCACGGTCGATGCGGTCAACGGGGTCCTGACTTTCGTCGGCGACGACGCGACCATGCAAGGCCGCTCGCACGGAGGAAACGACCTTCTCGTCGCGAGCATCCAGGGCTTCGGGGATTACGCGGTTATCGACGGCGACGCGCAGACCATGTCGGACCACGCCCATGGCGGCAACGACATGATCCACGTCGATGCCTCGACGACGATCTATACAAGCGTCAGTCTTTTTGGAGACGCCGAAAGCACCATGACGGGCGACACGAAGGGAGGCAATGACGTCATTACCGCGGAGATAGGGAATCGATCGTCAAGCGCCTTCAGCGGCGACGCGGGCTATTCGATGAGCGACAATGCTCACGGCGGCAACGATATCATCGATGTGACGCAGGTCGGCATCTCTGGCGGGGCGTCGATATCCGGCGATGCCCTTGTGTCCATGAGCGGCAATGCGCGTGGCGGCAACGACATCCTCATCTACACCGTCGGTGCGGGCGCCCACTCGGGCGGCGCGTCTCTGGTCGGAGACGCCGGCTACATGAGTGACAACGCCCGCGGCGGAAACGACATCCTGATCGCGGCGGTCGACGGCAACCCGGATTCGACCTCCATCGTGCTCGTCGGCGATGCCGCAAACATGTCGGGCAACGCGCATGGTGGAAACGATATCCTCATCGGAAGCAGTCGCGATGATTTGCTGTGTGGAGATGCACAGACCTACGCTCCGTTCACGGCCGGCTCGATCACCGGCGGCAAGGATATCCTGAACAGCGGCGGCGGCAATGACCAGCTCTGGGGCGGACCGAACAACGATCTCTTCGTCTTCAACACCGGCTCAGGCCAGGACGTGATCAATGATTTCGATCAAGGTAACAAGGCCGTCGGCAGCACGGCGCGAGAGCATGATGCTATCAACGTTCACGATTACGGTTTTGCAGGTTGGGCCGAGCTGAAGAGCCTGATCAGCGACAACAGCTCCGGCAATGCCGTGATCCACCTGACGGCCAATGATACGATCACGCTGGACGGCATCCACGCGGCTGATCTCCATGCAAAGGATTTCATCGTCTAGGGGCTCGGTCGAGGGGCCCGGTCTTGAAGCCAAGGGAGAGGCCATGCGCGCTGCGATTCCGAACTTCGTGAAGCTGTCGCAGTAATCAGCTCCCACCGACATCAGGCCCATCGCTCGCTCGCGAGCGGTGGAGTTTTTCTCTGTCTCTCGCAGATGCGTTGTGCCCGGCCGGCGCCTATCGACCTTGGGCGATGTTGACTTTCCGCCGTCCCGCTCCCCATACTTCGCAAAAAGATAACAACCAATCAAAAGACGGTCTTGAGGGAGGATAGGATGCCGACTTCACGCAGGCAGCTGCTGAAGAGCTCGGCGGCTGCTGCCGCCGCACTCAGCCTCGATTGGACACGGGCCCAGGCGCAAGCCGAGACGTTGCGCATCGGCCTGATCTACGACCTCACCGGCCCATTCGCCGCTGGCGGCTCGGTCGCCTCGTCAATCGGGGCGCAGATCGCGATCGATCTCGTCAACGAGAAAGGCGGCGTCGGCGGCAAGACCAAGATTGCTCCAGTCGCCGCGGATTCCCAGAGCAAGCCCGACGTTGCGATCAACGAGGCCGAACGCCTGATCAGCCAGGAGAAGATCGATATCATCAACGGCGTCTATGCGAGCTCGCATGCGGTGCCACTCGCGGCGAAGGTCGAGCAGCAGAAGAAGATCCTCTGGATCACGACCGCGGTCTCGACCGCCGTGTTCAAGGACAAGAACCTGCAATACGTGTTTCGCGCGCAGATCCATTCGGATCAGTACGGCCAGGCTTTTGCCGGTTTCCTCGCCGAGCATGCGAAAGCAAAGCTCGGAATGGATCCCAAGGAGGTCAAGGTCGCACTGATCCATGAGGACGGCCCCTACGGTGTTGGCGTCGCCGCCGCCGATGAGGCCTATGCCAAGGAGGCCGGCATCCAGGTGGTGCTGCGCGAGGGCTATTCGGCCTCGGCGCCCGATCTCTCGGTGCTGGTGACCAAGATCAAGCGCGCCAAGGCCGACGTGATTTCGCATGCCGGCTATAACCCCGACATCACCCTGTTCCTGCGCCAGGCCCGCGAGAGCGGTCTGCGCTTCAAGATGCTGTTCGGCGCCGGCGCCGGCTACAGCCAGCTCGACAAGCTGCGCGCCACTTTTGGTCCCGACATCGACAATTTCTGCAACATCGATCCGGTGCCGGCGCAGCTGCTCGATCCGGCAAAGCTCGCACCGGGTATCGGCGATCTGACCAACGCCATGGTCGCGCGCTACAAGGCCAAGACCGGCGCCACCGACGTGCCGCCGCACTGCTCGATGGGCTTCAACCAGACCTGGGTGCTGCTCAACAACGTGCTGCCGGTCGCCAAGGAAAAGTACGGCAGCTTCGAGCCCGAGGCGATCCGCAAGGCCGCGCTCGACGTCGACATCCCCGCCGGCGGCACCATCCAGGGCTATGGCGTGAAATTCTTCCCGYCGGGCACGCCGCTCTCKGGCCAGAACGAACGCTCGACGCCGGTCGTGATGCAGAACGCCGGCGAGCACATCTCGGTGGTGTGGCCGACGAACATCCGCACGCAAGACCCGGTGT
>NZ_JBFUES010000664.1:0-4383 GCF_056403875.1 Bradyrhizobium sp. P2_E8 | reverse complement strand
GGACCAGATCGAGCGTCTGAAGCAAACTAGCGACACGCTTCACTAGTAAACCCCGTAACAGTGCAAAGTTTGATCGCACCCTTTCAGGCAGGGGTGAGCGCTGTTGCGCTCATCCCTGTTGGAAGGTGCGAAGCCGCGCAAGGACATTTGCGCGGCGCCTAGATTCCTGCGAGCTCGGCGACGTGATCCGCGATCGCGAGCGAGGAGGTCAGTCCCGGCGATTCGATACCGAACAGGTTGATCAGGCCTGCGACGCCGTGGTCGCGCGGGCCCTGCATCAGGAAATCCTGCGTGGCGACCGCCGGCGGCACGATCTTCGGGCGGATGCCCGAATAGCTCGGCATCAACGCGCCGTCAGGCAGCGTCGGCCAGTATCTCCGGATTGCCGGATAGAAGCGATCGGCGCGTGACGGATCGACCTCGTAGTTGATCGTCTCGATCCACTCGACGTCAGGGCCAAAGCGCGCCTGCCCTGCCATGTCCAGCGTCAGATGTACGCCGAGGCCGCCGGGCTCGGGCACCGGATAGATCAGGTGCGAGAACGGCGCCTTGGCATTGCAGCTGAAGTAATTTCCCTTGGCGAGATAGGCCCGCGGAATCCGGTCCAGCGGCATGCCGTCGATGTTGCGCGCCACTGTTGTCGCCGCGAGGCCCGCAGCGTTGACGAGCAGGCCGCATTGCAGCGCCATCGGTGCCTCGCCGCCGGCCTCGACCTTGATCACGCCGGCGGCCGCCTTGGCGCGGATCAGCGGGGTGTGAAACGCGAAGGCCGCGCCGGCTTCCTCGGCCTCACCGCGCAGCGAGAGCATGTAGGCGTGGCTGTCGATGATGCCGGTCGATGGCGAGAGCAGCGCGGCGTCGCAGGCGAGCGCCGGCTCCAGCGCGCGTGCGGCCTCGCCGGTGAGCAACTGCATGTCAAGCACGCCATTGGCCTCGGCGTGCGCCTTGATCGATTGCAGCTTCTCGGTTTCCTTCGCATTGGTCGCGACGATCAGCTTGCCGCAATTCTTATGTGGGATGCCGCGCTCGCCGCAGTATCGGTAGAGCGCGTGCTTGCCGCTGACGCACATGCGCGCCATCCAGCTGCCGGCGCGGTAGTAGATGCCGGCATGGATCACCTCGCTGTTGCGCGAGGAGGTGATGGTGCCGATGGCCTCGGCCTCCTCGAGCACGATGACCTCGCGCCCGGCCTGGGCCAGCTTTCGAGCCACCGCGAGCCCGACCACGCCGGCTCCGATGACGATGCAGTCGACCCTATCCATGGTTGTGCAGGAGGTCCGCTGGAAGCGCCGGTGGCATCAAGCCCGGGAACGACGGCGCGGGGTCATTTTCCGTTAAGGAAGCATTTATCATGTCAGGGCAATTGCCGTATTTCACGTCACATTTTTTCTGTTGCGCGTACAGGCGTTTACCCGATCCAAACCCGTGAAGCCAGACAATCCGACGTTGAAATCGCGGGTGGCTGATGGCTGAGAAGAACTGGCACGCGGACAGCACGATGCCGATTGCTGTGCAGGCCGTCGTGTGCCTGATCGGCACGGTCGCGCCTGCGCGTGCCTTGTCGGACAGCTTCGCTCCGCCGAGCTCGCTCGACAACCTCGATCCCAACCTGATCTGGGAAGCCCTGATCGGGGGCATCGTCGTCTGCGCGTTCCTGGTGGCAATCGCGTTGTGGATCCACTCCGCGCTGCGCCGCACCAGGCGGTCGCAGCTGCGGCGCAACGCCTTCGTCTCCTCCGCCATGAACAATCTCAACCAGGGCGTGGTGATGACCGATGCGCAGCGGCGCGTCATCTTCTGCAACGACCGCTATCTCGAGATCTATGGCCTGTCACGGTCGGATCTGTGGGCCAACATGAACGGCCACGACATCCTCGAGCTGCGGCGCAAGCGCGGGGTCCTCGGTGGCGTCTCCGACAAGGAGTTCTATGAGAAGGCGGCAAGCGGCAACGGTCTGAACACCGAACTGCCTGATGGCCGGGCCATCCTGGTGAAATATTTCGTGCTGCCGAACGGCGGCTCGGTGGCGACGCATCTCGACGTCAGCGAGGAGCGCAGGCTGTCGCGGCAACTCGCCTCGACCAAGCAGTTTCTGGAAACGGTGCTGGACAACGTGCCGGCCTGCGTCGCCGCGAAGAACATCGACGACGGCTGCTACATCTTCGCCAACAGCGCCTATGAGCGGTTCTGGGGTTTCACGCGGGACCAGGTCGTCGGCAAGAACGCGCGCGAGCTGTTTGCCCCCGTCTCCGTGGCCGCCATCGAGACGGCCGACCGGGCAGCGCTCAATTCGCCGGACGGCCAGTTCCGCAACGAGTTCGAGGTCGACCGCAGCGGCGCGCGGCGCATGGTGGCCTCGATCCGGATCACGGTCCGCAACGAGAACAACAAGCCCGAATTCCTGCTGATCGTGTTCGAGGACATCACCGACCGCCGCTCGCTGTCGCAGGAGCTGGAGAGCACCAAGAAATTCCTCGAGCTCGTCGTCGACAACATCCCGGTGGCGCTGATCGTCGAGCAGGTCAAGGACGGCCGCTATCTGCTCGCCAACCGCAGCGCCGAGACGATCCTCAACCGCAGGCGCGAGGAAGCCACGGGCCTGACCGCGTCCGACATCTTCAATCCCAAGGAAGCCAAGCTGATCATCGCGCGCGACGAGGCTGCGATCAAGAAGCGCGGGACGATCACCGAGGAGCATCCGATCTCCACCAAGGACGGCCTGCGCCTGTTCCTGACCCGGCGCGCCACCGTGCTCAGCGACGCCGGCGAGCCGCAATATCTGATCAAGACCCACGAAGACGTCACCGACCGCCGGCAGACCGAGTCGCGCATGGCGCACATGGCCTATCACGACGGCCTCACCGATCTGCCGAACCGCGCCGCCTTCCTGCAGGCGCTGACCCAGATGATCGAGGCCTGCGAAGGCACCGGCGAGGAGTTCGCCGTCCTCTGCGTCGACCTCGACGGCCTCAAGGAGGTCAACGACGTCTTTGGCCATGCACTCGGCGACAAGCTCCTGGTCGAGGTCGCCCAGCGGCTCCAGGATTCCGCGCGCGGCGGCGTGGTGGCGCGCCTGTCCGGCGACGAGTTCGGCCTGATCATCGACGGCAAGCAGCCGGAGGCGGGTCTTGCGCTGGCGCAGCAACTCGGCGAAGCGGTCGCGCGGGAATTCCAGATCGACGGCCGGCCGGTCCGCGCCGGCGTCACCACCGGCATGTCGATCTTCCCGCACAATGGCGCCGACGGCGCCTCGCTGCTCGCCAATGCCGGTGCGGCGCTGTTCCGCGCCAAGCAGAAATCGCGCGGTACGATCAGCCTCTACCAGCCGGAGATGGACCAGCAGATCCGCGATCGCCGCGTGCTGCATCAGGACCTGTCGATGGCGATCAAGAACGGCGAGCTCTCGCTCGCGTTCCAGCCGCAGGGCGCCGCCGGCCATAGCGTCGCCGAGAGCGAGATCATCGGCTTCGAGGCGCTGGCGCGCTGGCAGCATCCGGTGCGCGGCCAGGTCTCGCCGGCCGAATTCATCCCGATCGCCGAGGAAAGCGGCCTGATCGTCGAGATGGGCGAGTGGATCCTGCGCGAGGCTTGCCGCGAGGCGGCGTCCTGGCCCAAGCCGCTCCAGGTCGCGGTCAATCTGTCGCCGGCGCAGTTCATGCACGGCGACGTGGTCGGGCTGGTCCATTCGATCCTGATCGAGACGGGGCTGGCGCCCGGCCGGCTCGAGCTGGAGATCACCGAGGGCGTGCTGATCGAGGATTTCGACCGGGGCCTGGCGCTGCTGCGCCGGCTGAAGGCGCTCGGCGTGCGCATCTCCATGGACGATTTCGGCAGCGGCTATTCCTCGCTGAGCTATCTCCAGGCGTTCCCGTTCGACAAGATCAAGATCGACCGCGCCTTCATCATCAATCTCGGCCGCAACCCGCAATCGGCGGCGATCGTGCGCGCCGTGATCGATCTCGGCCACGGCCTCGAAATGTCCATCATCGCCGAGGGCGTCGAGACGCTCGACCAGCTGGCCTTCCTCGCCAAGGAGGGCTGTGACGGTGTGCAGGGCTATCTGCTCGGCAAGCCGCTGCCGATCGGGAAGTATGCCGGCCTCGTCGGCCGCGCCGAAGCCATGGAGCTCGCGCTCAAGACCGGCTAGAGCGTTTTCGAGCGAAGTGGAAACCGGCTCGCGTCAAGAAAACGCGTCAAAACGGGAATCCGGAGCCGCGTTCCGATACCATCGGAACGGAAATGGCTCTAGTGATGAGAGCGCTTCGTTTCGCTCCTTCTCGACGGCTTCATGGCGGATTACGACCTTGCGATCATCGGCGGCGGCCTGAACGGTGTCAGCCTCGCGCGTGATGCGGCCGGCCGCGGCCTGCGGGTCATTCTGTA
>NZ_JBFUES010000663.1:0-4388 GCF_056403875.1 Bradyrhizobium sp. P2_E8 | reverse complement strand
AGGGCGCGCGGATCATGACCGGGCGGGAGCTAGCGATCTACCAGGCCGCCGACGCTTTCGAACTGTTCACCGGCCTTGCCCCATCGACCGAAGTCATGGGAGAGGCTTTTGACGAGGTGATGGCGGCGCGAAGCTCAGCCTATCACGCAGCGTAACCGAAGCGGCCGGACACAAGGCCGCGGACAACAACATCACAGGAAACGGGAGGAGAGACCATGAGATCGGCTATTCTGGCAAGCGCCCTGCTTGCCTTCGCGACTGCAACCAGCGTCCACGCACAAACGATCAAGCTCGCCGACGTCGCCGAGCTGTCGGGTGGCGGCGCCACCGTCGGCACCAACTGGAAGAACGGTATCGACCTCGCGATCGAGGAGATCAACGCCAAGGGCGGCGTGCTCGGCCGCAAGCTCGAGGTCACCCATGCCGACTCGCAGTCCAACCCGGGCGTTGCCCGCGCGCAGGTGCAGAAGGCGCTCGATGCCGAGCCCTATGTGCTGCTCGGACCCGGCTATTCCGGCTCGGTGAAGGTCACCGCACCGCTCGCAGCCGAAGCCGGCATCGCGCAGATCATGGGCGGCGAAGCCGCCGAGCTGACGCAAGCCGGAAACAAGTTCCTGTTCCGCACCTCGTTCGGCCAGCAATCCTCGATGCCGAAGGTCGCGAAATACATCCACGACGAGATGAAGGCGAAGTCGGTCGCGGTGGTCTGGGTCAACAACGACTTCGGCCGCGGCGGACGCGACGTCGTCGTGAAGGAGCTCGACCGGCTCGGCTCCAAGGTCGTCGCCGACCTCTCGACCGAAGCGGGCCAGGCCGACTTCGCCGCCGACGTCGGCAAGATCAAGTCCGCCAATCCCGATGCCGTGTTCGTCTATCTCAACGAGGAAGAGAGCGCGCGCATCCTGAAAGAGCTGAAGCGCCAGGGCGTCACCGCGCCGCTGATGGGCGAGACCACGCTGATCGGCCAGAAGGTGATCGAGCTTGCCGGCGACGCCGCCAACGGCGCGCGCGGCCATGTCGGCCTCACCACGGATGCGCCGGTCGATTTGATCAAGGCGTTCCGCGAGAAGTTTTCCAAGAAGTACAATTACGTGCCCGACCACAACGGCCTGAAGGGCTACCTCGCCGTCTACATGGTGAAGGCCACCACCGAAAAGATGGGCAAGGTCGACCCGAAGAAGTTTGCCGACACGCTGCACGGCCTGACCATCAAGGCCGCGGACGAGCCGGGCATCCTGATGGACGTCACCTTCAGCGAGACCGGCGACATCGACCGCCAGAGCTTTCTGGTCGAAGTGGTCGAAGGCAAGCAGGTGGTGAAGCAGGTGCTGCCGAAGGTGAAGTGAGCCTTCTTCGCCTCTCCCCGCACGCGGGGAGAGGCCGACGCGCGAAGCGCGGCGGGTGAGGGGGACTCTCCGCGCATCGAGCTGTCACCGTCCTTGCGGAGRCTCCCCCTCACCCYGACCCTCTCCCCGCAAGCGGGGCAAGGGAGAAGAATGAGGGGGACGAGGGAAAGGAGAGAGGGGAAAATGTCCAATCTGTTCGATCTTCTGGTCGCGGGACTTGCCACCGGCGCCATCTATGCACTGGTCGCGGTCGGCTTCACGCTGCTGTGGCAGACGTCGCAGACCATCAATTTCGCGCAAGGCGAGTTCGTGATGCTGCCGGCGTTCCTGATGCTGGCAGCGATGCATGCCGGCGCGCCGTTCTGGCTCGCGATCATCCTCGGCATTTTGCTCTCGATGCTCCTGCTCGGCCTCGGCTTCAAGATGCTGCTGGTCGACCCGATGATGCGCCATGGCGTGCTGCCGCTGGCGATCGCGACCATGGCGCTGGCGATCGGCATCAAAGAATCGGTGAAGCAGTTCTTCAGCGCGGAGGCATCGCCCTTCCCCTCGATCGTGCCGACCGGCGATATCTCCATCCTCGGCMACGCCGTCTCGCTGCAGAGCATCGGCGTCCTCGTCGTCGCCATTCTTGCGGTCTTCGGCCTGACCTCGCTCCTCAACCGCACCTCGCTCGGCCACCAGATGCAGGCGGCGGCGCAGAACCCGACGGTGGCGCGCATCATCGGCGTGCCCGTGGAGCGCATGATCCTGCTGACCTTCCTGATCAACGCCTTCCTGGTGGCGCTCGCCTCGCTGCTGATCACGCCGATCTACCTCGCAAAATTCTCCTCCGGCGAGGTGCTGGGCCAGGCCGCCTTCATCGCCGCGATCGTCGGCGGCTTCAATCAGGTGCGCGGCGCGATCGCCGGCGGCCTTCTGATCGGCGTGCTCGACAATCTCGCGGCAAGCTACGTCTCGACGCAGTATCGCGCGGCGGTGCCGCTGATCTTCCTGATCGTCGTCATCCTGTTCCGGCCGCAAGGACTGCTGGGCCGCGCCGAGGAGCGCACGGTATGAACGGATTCGGCAAACCCCTGAAGATCGCGCTCGGCCTCATCGTCATCGCCGGCCTGATCATCGTCCCCATGAACTTCAACCGCTACGGCCTGTTCATCCTGAGCCAGTGGGCGGTGATGACCATCGCCGCGATGGGCCTCAACCTCACGCTCGGCTATGCCGGCCAGGTGTCGCTGGCCCAGGGCGCCTTCGTCGGCATCGGCGCCTATGCGGCGGCGATCATGACCACGCATGGCTGGCCGCTGCCGGCCGCGATCGTGGTCGCGGTTCTCTTGAGCTTCGGCGTCGGCTGGGTGCTCGGCTATCCCGCGCTGCGCGTGCAGCACCATTACCTCGCCTTCGTCACGCTCGCCTTCTCCACCCTCGCCTTCCTCGTGTTCCGCAACGAGAGCTGGCTCACCGGCGGCATCTACGGCATCTCCAACATCCCGCGCCCACACATCTTTGGCATCGCGACCAACAAGCCGCTGCCTTTCTACTATGTCTGCCTCGGCTCGCTCGCGATCGTGTCGCTCGCGGTGTGGTGGCTGATCCGCTCGCCCTGGGGCCGCGCCTTCATGGCGCTGCGCGAAAACCCGCTGCGCGCGCAATCGCTCGGCATCGACACGCGGCGCTACACGCTGATGGCGTTCGCTATCGGCTCGGCGCTCGGCGGCGTCGCCGGCGCGCTCTATGCGCCGCTGACGCAATATATCGATCCCGTGCCGTTCAACCTGTCGCTCTCGCTCGATCTCCTGATGATGGTAATCGTCGGCGGCGCTGGGTTCTATTTCGGTCCCTTCCTGGGGGCGATGATCGCGGTGCTGCTGCCGGAATGGCTGCGCTTCACGGAAGGGTATTACCTGATGCTCTATGCGATCGCGGTGATGCTGCTGCTGATCTGGTCGCCGACCGGCATTCTGGGAATCCTCGACCGCTATCTCGCCGAGCGCCGCACCAAGGCAGCCTCCGCGCTGCGCGCCGTCGCGAAATCCCGGCTGGAGACGGTGCAATGAGTGCGGTCCTCGAAGTCACCAACATCAAGAAGAATTTTGGCGGCATCAGCGCCGTCGCCGACGTCAGCTTCGACGTCCGCGAGGGCGAGATCCTCGGCCTGATCGGGCCGAACGGCTGCGGCAAGTCCACCCTGTTCAACTGCATCCTCGGCCAGCTCACGCCATCAGGCGGCGAAGTGAAGCTCGACGGCAAGGTGGTCACGGGCCTGCGTCCCTCCGAGCTCAACAAGCTCGGGGTCAGCCGCACCTTCCAGCTGTTGCAGGTGTTTCCAAAACTGTCGGTGCGCGAGAACCTGATCCTCGCGGGACAGGAGCACCAGGGCAACATGGCCTCGCGCCTGGTCGGCCGCTCCGATGCCGGGCTGACGGAGGCCGCCAACCAGATGATCGGCTTCTTCAAGCTCGATCACCTCGCGGCTGAACCTGCCGGCGGCCTGTCCTATGGCCAGCAGAAGCTGCTCGATGCCGCCATGGCCTTCATGGGCGGCCCGCGCCTGGTGCTGCTCGACGAGCCCGCCGGCGGCGTCAACCCGTCGATGCTGGCGGACCTGAAGGACCGGCTGGTGGCAATCAACCGCGAGAAGAACGCCACCTTCGTCGTGATCGAGCACAACATGGAGTTCGTGATGTCGCTGTGCTCGCGCGTGATGGTGATGGCGGAAGGCAAGGTGCTGGCGATGGGACGGCCGGACGAGGTCCGCAAGAACCCGGCCGTGATCGAAGCTTATCTGGGACATTGAGGGCACGAGCCATGAGCGACCCGATCCTCTCGGTTCACAATCTCGTCGGCGGCTACGGCAAGATGACGATCTTGAACGGCACGACGTTTTCTGTTCCGCAGGCCACCATCACCACCATCATCGGCCCCAACGGCGCCGGCAAGTCGACCGTGTTCAAGGCGATCTTCGGCCTGCTCAAGCTGCGCGAGGGCAAAATCAGTTTTGCCAATCGCGACGTCACGAACTTGAGCCAGCGCGCGCTGCTCAAC
>NZ_JBFUES010000662.1:0-4391 GCF_056403875.1 Bradyrhizobium sp. P2_E8 | reverse complement strand
GGTGCCGGTCGGATCCGGGTCCGTGTTGCCTGAGACGTCGTCGACGGTTCCGTCAGGAAGGCCGTTGGCGCCGCGATCGCCGCCGATCGACTCGTCGAGCGACAGCGTCGCGAGATGGGCCGAACCCTCCTCCGGCTGCTGCACCGTCACGTCAATCGACGGGCCGTCATCCTGGAAGCTGATGCTCGACTGTTGGGGCCCCGCGATCTCGATCGTCGCCGAGGACGTCGCGGTGTCATTGTCGCCGTCGGTGATGGTCGCGGTCAGCGTAACRCCGAGGCTCGCGCCCTCACCGACCAGGTTGAGGAACTGCGTCGAATCGAAATTGTTGAGGTCYGCGCCRTGGTCGATCGCCATGTACTGGTCGACGACGAGCTGGCCTCCCGAGAGGCTGCCYGCGTTGTCCAGYGTGATGCGRAKCGCGATCGGGCCGTTCGGATCGGCGCCGACATGACCAACGATCTCGGTGTCGCTGACCTTGAACAGGTAGATCGTGTCGTCGGAGTAGGTGTGGTTCGGATCCGTCACCTTCAACGTGGTGGCGATGCCGCCGCTCTCCGTTTCTTTGGCGCCCGAGAGYRCGAACGAATAGGCATAGTCGGTCGACTTCTCGCCGTCGGTGCCGGCAATCTTGGYGACGTCGAACAGCGCCTCCAGTTCGCCCTTCACGTCGCCTTCGCCGGCCRCCGTCTTCAGCTCGCCGATCGGATKGGTGCCGGTCGGATCCGGGTCCGTGTTGCCTGAGACGTCGTCGACGGTTCCGTCAGGAAGGCCGTTGGCGCCGCGATCGCCRCCGATCGACTCGTCGAGCGACAGCGTCGCGAGATGGGCCGAACCCTCCTCCGGCTGCTGCACCGTCACGTCAATCGACGGGCCGTCATCCTGGAAGCCGATGCTCGACTGTTGGGGCCCCGCGATCACGATCGTGGCCGAGGACGTCGCGGTGTCATTGTCGCCGTCGGTGATGGTCGCGGTCAGTGTAATGCCGAGGCTCRCGCCCTCACCGACCAGGTTGAGGAACTGCGTCGAATCGAAATTGTTGAGGTCCGCGCCGTGGTCGATCGCCATGTACTGGTCAACGACGAGCTGGCCTGCCGAAAGGCTGCCTGCGTTGTCCAGGGTGATGCGGATCGCGATCGGGCCGTTCGGATCGGCGCCGACATGGCCCACGATCTCGGTGTCGCTGACCTTGAACAGATAGATCGTGTCGTCGGAGTAGGTGTGGTTTGGGTCCGTCACCTTCAACGTGGTGGCGATGCCGCCGCTCTCCGTTACTTTGGCGCCCGAGAGCGCGAACGAATAGGCATATTCGGTCGACTTCTCGGTGTCCGTGCCACCATCCTTGACGACATTGAACAGAGCTGCCAGATCGCCCGGGCTTTCGACATTGCCGACATCGGTTTTCATCGTGCCGATCGGGTGGGTGCCGGTCGGATCCGGGCTCGTATTGCCCGAGACGTCGTCGAATGTTCCGTCCGGGAAGCCGTTCGCGCCGCGGTCACTGCCGATCGATTCGTCCAGCGACAAGGTTGCAAGACGCGTGGGTCCTTCGCCACCGTCAGCCACCGTCACCAGGATCGTCGGACCATCATCGAGAAATGACACGCCGAGCGAACCGGTCGACACCGCAGTCGCCGTATTGCCGGAGCCGTCGGTCACCGTCTGCTGCACGAAAACGACATCACCGAGCTGCGCGCCTTCGCTCGTGTCAGGCTCGGACGCGGTGCCGTGCTTGATGGCTTCATACTGGGCCACGTCGAGCTTCAGCGTCGCCGGATCGAGGTAGAGCTGGAAGGCGACTGCACCGTTCGGATCGGCGACGCCGCCGGCGCCCTCACGTCCGACGACCAGACTGCCCTCGGTGAACAGGAAGATTTCACTGCCGGTGACCGTGGCCTGCAGACCGGAATCGACGCCGGCGAACGCCGCGCCGGTAGAGGTTGTCAGCGCATAGACGATCGTTCCGGTCCCGCCGCTGCCGAAACCGGCGCTCGACGACGCGATCTCCGAAACGGCGCTTTGGGCCCATCCGATCAGTCCGACGGCGGAGAAGACTGCGGGCAGACCAGCATTGGGCTGATCGTTCGCGCCGTTCAGAATCTGGACATCGACGGTTTCATCGTGGATGACGACCGTACCGGAGAGCGTAAAGGCTGCGCTCGGCGCAGTCGTTGCGGGCAGTCCGGCGAACGTCTCCGGATTGAGGACCAAATTGCCGAGCTGTTCCTGCCCGTGCAGGTCCAACGGATTGCCGGCGTTCAAGGGATCGACCGCAGCATTGGAGAAGTTGGCGCCGCTGCCCTGGGCGTTGCCGTTGCCATCACCGGCCGCAGGAAGCACGGACTGGTCGGTGGTGATCGGGAAGAGGCTCGCGAATTCCTGCACGTTGACGTCGCGCCCGGGCGCCAGCTCGATGGAGAGCAGGTGCTGATCGTCGTGACGGGAATCGAAGACCGGATCGACCGTGATCGTCGATTTGTTGTCGAACAGAATGATCAGCTTCTCGCCGACGTGAACGAGCGTGATCTTTTCGTTGGCTATCGCGGAGAAATCGAGCTTGACCTTCTGGTCAAATCCGAGATGTACGACCACCGCCTGATCTGTTAGCGGCTTTGCCAGAGTGAATGTTCGAATTGGAGTTGTGTTGGTCGGAATAGCCGCGCCGGTAGCCTGCGCTACCTGAAATTGTGCGTTCATAATCTGCCTGCCCCTGCCAAAACACTGCGCAGTTCAAATCAAGTCTGTAGAAAGCAATTCGAAAAATGTCGCTATTAAGCTATTGTTAACCGAGGCGGGGGTCAACGAAATCAACTAGTTAACGAAGGGTTTTTGGTGCGCCGTGGTAAATTGGCTAATCCGTACACACAGCGTCGAAAAAGCATTTAAATTGAGCATCTTGCAACGAATTGACCGGGAAAACGCGGTGAGCGGGAGACCACCAATGCGGGTATTATTGTCCGCGGCCATCGCAATGTTGTCTGGGTTCGTCGCACCAGCCTTGGCAGAGGACGCATTGTCTCCCGTCGAACGAACGGTCAAATCCGCCCCCAATAAGGACACGCGAGTCGGCATCTTCATCAACGTACTACCCGATTGCACGTCGGGTCCCCTGCCGACGATCCGCCTGGTCAATGCGCCCGCGTCCGGGAAGGTGACGGTCAAGTCGGCGAAGGTGAAAGCCACGAACTACAAGTCATGCCTCGCGCTGGAAGTGCCGGCCTATGTCGCGTTCTACAAGTCGCAGCCCGATTTCATCGGCGACGACGTTCTGACGATCGAGGTCAAATATGCCGGCGGCCGGACGGAAATTCAGAAGATCACGGTCAACGTTGTGGGCCCCGGAGCGCAGCAGAAGATCTAGGCGCGCAGCCTCTTCACGGGGGCCGATGGGAGCGTCTGCCGGTCTTCACCAAATGAGGTCGGTGCTTGAAGCGATCGGATTGCCGGTCAGCCGAGCGATGCTGATCAAGCCGTCGGCCTGCCATTCATTGCGGTTTGACGCTGTTGGTGATTTTTGCTCTGTTAGCCGGTGATTTTAAGAATCCATTGGGGGCAACGATGCGCAATTTGATGGCCAAGGGTCTCGCGGCAGCCATTGTTATGGGAGGCGGCTTGGCCGGCAATCCCGGCGCAGCCACCGCCGCCGACATGGCGCTGCGGGCTTCACCAGGCGCGATCGGCAGCTGCTCGGAACTCGTCTTCAGCTGCGAGAACGGCAGGCAGTACCCCCTGTGCCCGATCGCGGTGTCCGTTGCCGGTGAGGTTGTGACGGCATCGCTGCATACGGGCCACTCCGGCGGCGTGCGTGTGCGCCTGGTCCCGATGGGAGTCGGATATCGCTATGCCGGTCCCGGCGTCTGGGTCGACGGCTTTCGCGGCAATGCCTTGCTCAATTTCGGCAAGCACAGCCAGATCGCCTGCACGATCGAGAACTACTGATCGATAGGACCGAGCGGCGCCTCCGCAAGGCGCGCCGCGCATCGGCCCCCGCCCGTCATCCCTTCGCGCGAACGACCACCGCTCGCGCTCGCGGGTACATGTAAGCCTTGGGACGGACGTAGACCGGACAATAGTTGTCCCACTGGTATTGCTGCCAATTCCATTTCCAGCAGCCGGCCTCGATCTCGGGATCGGGATACCAGTTCAGGCGATACGGTTCATCGCCGAAAGGGTACGGCCTCACCTGAGCGCTCGCGGGCAATGCGTACAAACAGACGGCAGTTGCGATCGCAACAAGACATGACTTGTACATGACTTTCTCCGAATATGTCGGCATAGTGTCAAACCGATAGGTTGGGATCAAGCTCGGTCGTCCCGGCACCCCCTCCGCGGCCGGCGGCCAGCCCCGATACCACGGGCCATTCGCCTGGCGCCCGGGCCTCTTTTGGAAG
>NZ_JBFUES010000661.1:0-4391 GCF_056403875.1 Bradyrhizobium sp. P2_E8 | reverse complement strand
GGGCAATTCCACTGGGTGCATGCCATGGCGATAGATGCCAAGGGTAACGTCTATACCGCCGAGGTCGATACCGGAAAGCGCATCCAGAAATTCAGGCTGACGTCGGACGCGCTCAAATAGCGCCTCAACGCATTTTGCCCAAAAGTTAACCGACGGATGACGTAACGACGCAGCGTCATCCGGCTTTAGGCGCATTGCCGCCGGCCGTGGGACAGGCTAGAGCCATCAGCCAGAAACAAGGCTCCTCCAAGAGAGCCGTCCGGATATTTGACAGTGGAGGAGATTCTGACATGACAACGACGCTCGCGCGCCGCTATGCCGCGCTTCTGGCTTGTGCCGCATTCGGCTTTGCAACCTCTGCGCATGCGCAGGACAAGACCATCAAGATCGGCGTGTTGAACGACATGTCGAGCCTCTATGCCGACATCGGCGGCCCCAACTCGGTGGCGGCGGTCAAGATGGCGGTGGAGGACTCCGGGCTTGCCGCCAAGGGCTGGAAGATCGAGGTACTCAGCGGCGATCACCAGAACAAGCCCGACATCGGCGTCAACATCGCGCGGCAATGGATCGATGCCGACAAGGTGGACGCCATCGCGGACACGCCGAGCTCCGGCGTTGCCCTCGCGGTGAGCAACCTCGTCAAGGATAAGAATTCGGTGCTGCTCAATTCGGGCGCCGCCACGGCCGACCTCACCGGCAAGGCCTGCACGCCCAACACCGTCTCCTTCACCTACGACACCTACATGCTCGCCAACGGCACCGGCAAGGCCCTGACGAAAGCAGGCGGCGACAGCTGGTTCTTCCTGACCGCGGACTACGCCTTCGGCCACGCGCTGGAGCGCGACACCAGCGCCGTCGTCACGGCCACCGGCGGCAAGGTGCTCGGCGGCGTCAAGCACCCGCTCAACTCGTCCGACTTCTCGTCGTTCCTGCTGCAGGCGCAGTCCTCGAAGGCCAAGGTCATCGGCCTTGCGAACGCCGGCGGCGACACCACCAACGCGATCAAGCAGGCGGCCGAATTCGGCATCGTGGCCGGCGGCCAGAAGCTCGCCGCGCTCCTGCTCTTCATCAACGACGTACATTCGCTTGGCCTGAAAACGGCGCAGGGGCTGACCTTCACCGAGTCCTTCTACTGGGACCTCAACGATAAGACCCGCGAATGGTCGAAGCGCTTCCAGAAAGTGTCGCCCAAGGGCTCGATGCCCTCGATGACGGTGGCAGGCCTCTACGCGGAAATCCTGCACTACCTGAAGGCAATGGAAGCGCTCGGCAGCAATCCACATGACGGCGCCAAGGTGGTCGCCAAGATGAAGGAGCTGCCGACCGACGATCCGCTGTTCGGCAAGGGCCCGCTGCGCGCCGACGGCCGCCGCCTCATCCCGGCCTATCTGTTCGAGGTGAAGAAGCCGGAAGAGTCGAAGGGGCCGTGGGATTACTACAAGCTGGTGGCCACCATCGCGCCGGAAGATGCGGCCAAGCCGCTCGAGGCCAGCGAGTGCCCGCTGGTGAAGAAGTAAGCCAACCAGCGCTGTTGTAGGGTGGGCAAAGGCGCGTAAGCGCCGTGCCCACCATCTCTCCGCGGGCTGACGAAGCAGCGGTGGGCACGCTTCGCTTTGCCCACCCTATGAGACCGTCTTCGTAGTCGCCAGCGTGCGCATCGCGATGGCTACGCATACTACCATCAGCGCACCCGCGAGGAGGAATGGCGCGCCGGGCAGATGCAGCGGCGCGCTACTCCCGATAAAGTATGAAAACGTCAGCGTGAACAGGAACGGGCCGACGAGCTGCGACACGCTCTGCACGCTCGCGGTTGCGCCCTGCAGCTGGCCCTGCTGATCGGGCGCGACCAGCCGCGTCATCAGCGATTGCATCGCGGCACCCGAGATGCCCCACAGCGACATCACGGGAATGCCGATCCAGAACAGCGGTCCGGTCGGCGCAGCGCCGAAGATCACGAAGCCGATCGCACCACAGCACAGGCCCAGAAACAGTGTGGTCCGCTCGCCGAGCGCGCGCACGATCGGGCCGATGGCGAGCCCCTGCACCACCATGGCGCAGATGCCGACCATCGCGAGCGTCAGCCCGACCGTCTTGGAATCCCACCCGTAGCGATAGGTCGCGTAGAGCACGAAGGTCGAGGGCAGCACGACATGCGCGACCTGCGCGATGAAGTTGACGATCGACAGCGCGGCCAACATCGCGTTGGAACGCAGCAGATGCAGCGCCCCGACCGGATTGGCGCGGGTCCAGCGGAACGGCGCGCGCTTGTCGGGCGCCAGCGATTCCGGCAGGACCAGGAGCCCATAGAGCGCATTGGCGAAGCTCAAAGCCGCCGACGCCCAGAACGGCAGGCGCGGATCGATGTCGCCGAGCAGGCCGCCGAGCGCCGGGCCCAGGATGAAGCCGGCGCCGAAGGCCGCACCAATCCTGCCGAAGATCGCCGCGCGCCGCTCCGGCGGCGTGATGTCGGCGATATAGGCGAACGCCGTCGAGATGCTGGCCGAGGTGATGCCGGAGATCACGCGCCCAATGAACAGCCACGTCAGCGACGGCGCGAGCGCCATCAGCACGTAGTCGGCGGCGAGCCCGAAATTCGACAGCAGCACCACCGGCCGCCGTCCGAAACGATCCGACAGCGCGCCCAGCACCGGCGAGAACACGAACTGCATCAGCGCCCAGGCGGTGCCGAACAGGCCGAAGATGCGGGCCGCGTGTGCGGTGTCGTTGTCGACGAAGCTCTCGACGAGTTTTGGCAGGATCGGCATGATCACGCCGAGCGCGAGCATGTCGAGCAGGATGGTGACGAAGATGAAGGCGACCGCGCCGCGCCGGACCGGCGCAGCGCCCTGCGCCATGGCCTCGCCGGCATCGCTGCTCACGACGGCCGCTTGCGCTTGTGGGCGAAGGGGTTGGCCTTCTCGCGCAAGGTGATGCGCACGGGCGTGCCCGGCAGATCGAAAGTCTCGCGCATGGAATTGGTCAGGTAGCGCAAGTACGACTGCGGCACCGCGTCGGCCCGCGAGCAGAACAGCACGAAGCTCGGCGGCCGCGCCTTGGTCTGCGTGATGTAGTTCAGCTTCAGCCTGCGGCCGGACACGGCAGGCGGCGGATTGGCCTGGACCGCCTGCTCGAACCAGCGATTGAGCGCGGACGTCGACACGCGTCTGTTCCAGACCGCGTAGGCGTCCTGGATGGCCTGCATCAGGCGATCGATGCCCTCGCCCATCAGGCCCGATACCGCGACGATCGGCACGCCCTTGACCTGCGGCAGCCAGTGGTCGGCGTCGCGGCTCAGGCCCGAGATCGCGCCGCCGCCCTTGGTCTCCATCAGGTCCCATTTGTTGGCGGCAAGCACGAGCGCGCGGCCCTCGCGCTCGACCAGATCGGCAATGCGCAGATCCTGCTCCTCGAAGCGGTTCTGCGTATCCATCATCAGCACGACGACTTCGGCAAAGCGCACCGCGCGCAGCGCGTCGGCGACCGAGAGCTTTTCCAGCTTCTCCTCGATGCGCGAGCGACGCCGCAGGCCGGCGGTGTCGAACACGCGAAAATCGCGGCCCTTCCAGTTGATCTCGACCGCGATGGAATCGCGCGTGGTGCYGGCCTCCGGGCTCGTCAGCAGGCGCTCCTCGCCGAGCAAATGGTTGATCAGCGTCGACTTGCCGGCATTTGGCCGGCCGACGATGGCGACCCGGATCGGGCGCGTCGCGGCCTCTTCCTCGGAGAGCGGCGCGTCGTCCTCGTCCTCATCTTCGTCGACGGGCTCGGGCATCAGCTTGGCGAGGGCGTCATAAAGCTCGCCCATCCCCTCGCCGTGCTCGGCCGAGATCTGGATGGGATCGCCAAGACCAAGCGCGAAGGCTTCCATCGCGCCGGCATCGCCATGCTTGCCTTCGCTCTTGTTGGCGACCARCAGCACCGGCTTGTTGGCCTTGCGGGCGAAATCGGCGAAGGCGCGGTCGGTCGGCGTGAGGCCGATGCGGGCATCGACGACGAAGAACAGCGCGTCGGCCTGCGCGATCGCGGCCTCGGTCTGCTCCTGCATCCGCGCGGTCAGCGAGCCCTTGGCGCCCTCGTCGAGGCCGGCGGTGTCGATGATGGTGAATTCGAGGTCGCCAAGCCTGGCCTCACCCTCGCGGCGGTCGCGGGTGACGCCCGGCAGGTCATCGACGAGCGCGAGCTTTTGCCCAACCAGGCGGTTGAACAGCGTCGATTTGCCGACATTGGGCCGGCCGATAATGGCGATCGAGAAGGACATCGGTCATTCGTGCGCTGCGAAGGCCGCGCCTGTCAATGCAATGAAATTATTAAAGCGCGATGAGGCCGGGATGAATCCCCATCGCGCTTCAGCTTGTTGTTTAAGCATGATCTCCGCGCAAACGCGTTCCGCA
>NZ_JBFUES010000660.1:0-4392 GCF_056403875.1 Bradyrhizobium sp. P2_E8 | reverse complement strand
GTGCGAGATGCCGGATGCGCCGTGCATCTGGATGGCTTGGTCGATGATCTTGCASGCGCGCTCGGGCACCATGGCCTTGACCATGGAGACCCAGACGCGGGCTTCCTTGTTGCCGAGCACGTCCATGGCCTTCGCAGCCTTCAGCACCATCAGCCGCATCGCCTCGATCTCGCAGCGCGCCTGCGCGATGATTTGCATGTTGCCGCCGAGATGGGCGATCTTCTTGCCGAAGGCTTCGCGGGTGAGGCCACGCTGCACCATCAGGTCGAGCGCCTTCTCGGCCTTGCCGATGGTGCGCATGCAGTGATGGATACGCCCCGGTCCGAGGCGCAGCTGCGAGATCTCGAAGCCGCGGCCTTCGCCGAGCAGCATGTTCTCCTTCGGCACGCGCACGTTGTTGAAGCGCATGTGCATGTGGCCGCGCGGGGCGTGGTCCTGGCCGAACACGTACATGGGGCCGAGCACCTCGACGCCGGGCGTGTCGCGCGGCACCAGGATCTGCGACTGCTGCTTGCTCGGCGCGGCGTCCGGATTGGTCTTCACCATCACGATGAGGATCTTGCAGCGGGGATCGCCGAGGCCGGAGATGTAATATTTCTCGCCGTTGATGACCCATTCGTCGCCGACGAGCTTTGCCGTCGTCGAGATGTTCTTGGCGTCGGAGGAGGCGACGTTCGGCTCGGTCATGACATAGGCGGAGCGGATCTCGCCGTTGAGCAGCGGCTTCAGCCACTTCTCCTTCTGCTCCTTGGTGCCGACGCGCTCCAGCACCTCCATGTTGCCGGTGTCGGGCGCAGAACAGTTCATGGTCTCGGAGGCCAGCGGGCTCTTGCCGAGCTCGGAAGCGATATAGGCATAGTCGAGATTCTTCAGGCCCTGGCCGGTCTCGTCATCGGGCAGGAAGAAGTTCCAGAGGCCTTCCTTCTTGGCCTTGTTCTTGGCGACCTCGAGCACTTCGAGCTGCTTCGGCGTGAAGCTCCAGCGGTCTTCCTTGCTCTCTCCGGCCTTGGCGAACTCGATCGACATTGGCTCGACGGTGTCGCGGATGAACTTCCTGACGTGATCGTACAGCGGCCGGACCTGGTCCGACATCCTGAGGTCGTTGAGCTCGTCGCCGGGGTTGAGCGTGTAGTTGGTGGTGCGGGGTATGTAGGTGTGTTTTGTCATTGTTCCTCCCGGTTCACTGAAGCGTACTGGCGGCAAGAATAGTCGCAGCGCGGCCAAAGCGCGAGCACGCATTTTTCACGCGAGCCATGCCACGCAATGGAATATCGCGAGGGCGTTTGAAATGTTGTTTGAAGGGGCGCGCGGGGCACGCCCGCCACACTCTCCGCCGTCATCGCCCGCGCAGGCGGGCGATCCAGTATTCCGAGACGGCAGTGATTGAACCGAGAAGCCGCAGCGTACTGGATTCCCCGCTTTCGCGAGGAATGACAGCGTCCTGGAGCAATCAGTTCGGCATCCGATGCATCGCGCAGATCTTGTTGCCGTCGAGGTCGCGCAAGTAAGCGAGATAAAGCTTGTTCCCCGCGCCCTCGCGGATGCCGGGCGGATTCTCGATCGGCTTTCCGCCAGCGGCGATGCCGGCGGCGTGCCACTTGTCGACCTGCTCGGGCGAGTTGGCGGCAAAGCCGATGGTGCCGCCGTTCGCGCAGGTCGCCGGCTCGCCGTTGATCGGCTTCGTCACCGAGAACACGCCGGTCTTGGTGATGTAGAAGATGCGGTGGCCGTCGACCCGCGCGGGTCGCACCTCGAGCGTGCTCAGCAGGCTGTCGTAGAAAGCCTTGGCCTTGTCGAGGTCGTTGGTGCCGATCATGATGTGGGAAAACATTTGCCCTGTCCCCTCGTTACGATTTGTAACCCGGATGGAGCGCAGCGAGATCCGGGTCTGTTGCTTCTGGTCATCCCGGATTGCGCTGCGCTCCATCCGGGCTACGAACGTAAAAGATCAAAACGCCGTATAGCCGCCGTCGATCACGAACGTGTCCGCGGTGTGATAGGACGAGGCCTTGCTCATCAGATACACGGCGATGCCGCCGAAATCGCCGGGCTCGCCGAAGCGGCGCTGCGGAATGCGCGGCATCACATTGGCGACGAACTTGTCGTTGGCCATGAGCCCTGCGGTCATGTCGCTCTTGATCCAGCCGGGCAGGATGGCGTTTGCGGTGACGCCGTGGCGCGCCAGCTCCACGCCGAGCGCGCGCACCAGTGCGTTGATGGCAGCCTTGGTCGCGGCATAGTGCTCGTTGCGCGCGGTGCCGAAGATCGAGGCGAGGCTCGAGGTCGCCACCAGCCGGCCGAAGGGATCGCCGGCATTGGCGCGGTCGGTCATGTGTCTGGCGGCCGCCTGGAACGCGTGGAACACGCCGTCGAGGTTGGTCGCAAACATCGTGCGCCATTCCTCTTCGGTGCGCTCGATGAAGGAGCGTCGGCCGCCGCCGCCGATGCCGGCATTGGCGAAGCAGCCGTCGACCCGGCCGAAGGTGTCGAGCGTGGCCTTCATCGCGGCATCGACCGAGGCTGGATCGGTGACGTCGCAGACGCGGCTATCCACCTTGCCGGCAAGGCCCGCCAGGCTCGCGGCAGCGCTGTTGTTCTTGTCAGGATTGCGGCCCCAGATCGACACGTTGCAGCCCTGGCCGGCCAGTGCCTGCGCGATGCCGAGCCCGATGCCGCCATTGCCGCCGGTGATCACGGCGACGCGGCCGGAGAGGTCGAAAAGGTTCATGGCGCGTTTTCCGTTTTGGCAAGACTTCCTGGCATGACGCACATCAGCCGCTGCGCGCAAGATTGCTTGCTATGCTCTGATCACCATGGACAAGAGCGCGCCAAAAATCAAATATGCGCCCCGGCAAAAGTAATTCCGGTCTGCGAAACTGACGCAGGCCGCAACTGACGAGGAAACCATGCAGTTCAAACACGTCACGCTCGATTTCGATGGTTCGGTTGCGATCCTCAAGCTCGACCATCAGGAGGTGATGAACGCGGTCTCCATGGACATGCTGGGCGGCCTCGCCGACGCGCTCGATGCGATCGAAGAGAAGAAGGACGAGGTGCGCTGCGTCGTGCTGACCGGCGCGGGGCGGGCGTTCTGCACGGGCGCTAATCTTCAGGGCCGCAACAACCAGTCGAAGAAGACCAAGGCCGGCCTGACGCTGGAGATCGGCTTTCACCCGTTCCTGCGCCGCATCCGCAATCTGCACTGTCCTATTGTCACCGCGGTCAACGGCCCGGCGGCGGGCGCCGGCATGAGCTTCGCACTGCTCGGCGACATGATCCTGTGCGCGCGCTCGTCCTATTTCCTGCAAGCGTTCCGCCGCATCGGCCTCGTGCCGGATTGCGGCTCGACCTGGCTGCTGCCGCGCCTCGTCGGCCGGGCCCGCTCGATCGAATTGTCGCTGATGGGCGAGCGGCTCCCGGCCGAGAAGGCGCTGGAATGGGGCCTCGTCAACCGCGTCTACGATGACGGTGTCCTGATGGAGGAGGCGATGAAGCTCGCGCGCGAGCTTGCCAGCGGCCCGACGGTTGCGCTGTCGCTGATCCGCAAGCTCTACTGGGACAGTCCGGAGAATTCCTTCGAGGATCAGCTCAATCTCGAATTCCAGTGCCAGCTTCGCGCCGGCGACACGCAAGACTTCCGTGAAGGCGTCGGCGCGTTCCTGGAGAAGCGGCCGGCGCAGTTCAAGGGCAAATGATCGAAGCGCAACTCTCCCGCAGCGTCGCGCGCTGGTGCGAGGGGGCGACCGGCGTCGCCGGTGCGGCCAAGCTGTCCGGCGGCGCCAGCCAGGAAACCTGGCGCTTCGACATCGTGCATTCCGATGGACCGATCGGCGCGATCCTGCGCCGCTCACCGAAAGGTTATGGCGCAGCTCCAACGCGCGCGGCGGGGCTCGGCGCCGAAGCGCAACTGATGCAGCTTGCCTATGAGGCCGGGGTGCCGTCGCCGCGCGTGATGCACGTCTTGACGACTGCGGACGACCTCGGCACCGGCTTCATCATGCAGCGGGTCGAGGGCGAGACCATCGCGCGCAAGATCTTGCGCGACGACGAGTTCGCAGCAGTGCGGCCGCATCTGGCGCGGCAGATCGGCGGCGTGCTTGCGGGCCTGCACAGGCTGCCGCTGGACAAGCTGCCCGAATTGCGGCGCATGACCGCGGCGAAGGAGATCGGCGAGTTCGAGCGCGACTATCGCAGCCTGAACTGGCCCAAGCCCGTGTTCGAGCTGGCATTGCGCTGGCTGCGCGACAACGATCCCGGCCCCTCCGCCGAGGAGACGCTGGTGCATGGCGATTTCCGCAACGGCAACCTCATCATCGGTGCCGATGGCGTCCGCGCTGTGCTCGACTGGGAGCTTGCCCATCTCGGCGATCCCATGGAGGATCTCGGCTGGGT
>NZ_JBFUES010000659.1:0-4392 GCF_056403875.1 Bradyrhizobium sp. P2_E8 | reverse complement strand
TGCCTGCACCATGTCCGTCATAAAGCCTCCCGTGGCGCCTCTAATTTTCTGCGAGCGCTGGAGAGGCATTCTTGTATTCATTATGCCAAGGTTCAAGCGCTGGTCCGGTCACCGTGCGCAAATGCCGCAGGATCCTTCTCCGGCTGCGGCAGTGACTCGGGACAGCACAAATAGAAATGGCCCCGTCCTGCGGGGCCATTCATCAAAAGTAGTATGTCGACACCTGCGAAACCGGCGTGCGGCTCCCGCGGCGCAGGAAGCGCGCGCTTACAGGCCGAAACGGGGCAGGTCGCCGTTGTGATTCGAGATATCGGCGCTGGCCATCAGGAAGCGGTCGACCGCGGCCATGAAACGCGAGAACAAGGTGGAGGAGGGGGCGAGAGCGACGGAAGCGGTCTTGGACATCGGAATTCCTTTCTTGAGACGGTCAGTAGTGCTGTCTCATTTCGAAAGGCAATCTATGTATACCAGATGCCAATGTCCATGCATGCCATTGCATAGCAGCATGCGCTCTCCCGCATTGCAGCATAATGATGCGTTAATGGGGCCGTTCCGAGCTGAAAATTGCAAAACAGCCGCTGAAGCCGCGCATTTGGGCGGATTTGGGCGGAATCCCTGGGGATCCGGGCCTTGGCAGGGCAGGTCAAAGTCGTTAGTGGTCTGCCCCCTTTTCCAATCAACTGTCAGAGTGGTTCATGTCGAGCGCCTCGCCCGCCGTCTCGATCGGCATCGATTTTGGGACCAGCAATACGGTCGTAGCGCTTGCGGCGGACGACCGCCGGGTCGAGGCCATCCGCTTCGATCACGGCGGACAACGCCACAGCACTTACGTCTCGGCCCTGTGCTTCTGGGAGGACCGGCCGGGAGCCGGCGCCCAGGCCGAAGGCGGCCCGTGGGCGATCGAGCAGTTTCTCGAAGGACGCCACGTCTACCGCTTCCTCCAGTCGTTCAAGACCTTCGCCGCGAGCAGCAGCTTCAACACCACGCAGGTGTTCCGGCAGCGCTTCAAGTTCGAGGATATTTTGGCGGCGTTCCTGCGGACGCTGGCGCGCCATGGCGGTGACAGGTTCGGCTTCGAGACGTCGACGATCACGGTTGGCCGCCCGGTGCGCTTTGCCGGCGGCAATCCCGACGAGGCGCTGGCGATGCAGCGCTACCGGGCCGCGTTCGAGCGCCTTGGCGCCGGCCACGCGCGCTATGTCTACGAGCCCGTGGGCGCCGCGTTCTCCTTTGCCCGCCGCCTGGAGCGCGATGCCACCGTATTGGTCGCGGATTTCGGCGGCGGCACCAGCGACTTCTCCGTGATGCGCTTCTCGCGCACGGGCGGTGTCTTGCGCGCCGAGCCGCTTGGACACGCCGGCATCGGCATTGCCGGCGACACGTTCGACTACCGCATCGTCGACCACGTCGTCTCGCCGCGGCTGGGAAAAGGCTCGAGCTTCCGCTCGTTCGACAAGGTGCTGCCGGTCCCCACCGGCCACTACACCAACCTCGCGCGCTGGCATCAGCTCGCGATGATGAAGAGCAACGGCGATCTGCGCGAGCTCCGCGAGCTGGCGCGCACCGCGCTGAAGCCGGAATTGCTCGAGGATTTCATCACCATCGTCGATCTCGACCTCGGCTTTTCGCTGTACCGCGCGGTCTCGAACGCCAAGGTCGCGCTGTCGGGGCAGGATCAGGTGGATTTCCGCTTCAAAGGCGGCGGGGTCGACATCGGCTCGACCATCACACGGAAGAATTTTGAATCCTGGATTGCCGACGATATCGCCAGGCTGGGTGCGACCGTTGACAAGGTGCTGGGCGAAGCCGGCATCACCGCGCGCGAAGTGGAAAAAGTGTTCTTGACCGGCGGGACCTCCTTCGTGCCCGCCGTCCGAAAGCTGTTCGCCGATCGGTTCGGCAACGAACGCCTGATGTCGGGCGACCAGTTCGAGTCGATCGCCTACGGCCTTGCCCTGATCGGCCACAGTCCCGATCCGGACCGCTGGACCGCGAGCGGCGGGATCGCGCCGAAGGCGGGCGCGTAGGCCGCGAGGCGACCGGGCTCGATTGCTCGCCCCGCTTGCGGACAGGCTATGGCATTTGAAGACCGTTTCTGCGGCCATCCTTCGAGACGCCCGCCTTTGGCGGGCCCTCAGGATGAGGATGGAGTGCGTGGCCGTAGTTTCAACGGGCGCCGATGCCGTTTAGCCTCATCCTGAGGAGACCGCGAAGCGGTCGTCTCGAAGGACGAGGCGCTCGCTCCGCTTTGGCCCTATTGATTGATCTCGGGCTCGACGAGTTTTGCCAGGTTTCGCAGCGATTCCTGCCAGCCGAGATAACAGGCTTCCGGCGGGATCACGTCGGGGATGCCGGCCTGCGTGATGTCCACCTCGGTGCCGACAGAAACTTTCTTCAGGATCACGGTCACCTGGATCTCGCCGGGCAGGTTGGGATCGTCGAATCTGTCGGTGTAGCGGAGACGTTCGCCGGGAACGAGCTCGAGATATTCGCCGCCGAAGGCGTGGCTGTTGCCCGTCGTGAAGTTCCGGAACGACATCTTGAACGTGCCCCCGACCTTCGGCTCGAAATGATGCACGGTGCAGGTGAAGCCGTTCGGCGGAAGCCATTTTGCCAGCGCATCGGCCTCGAGGAAGGCGCGATAGACTTTCTCGGGGCTGGTCGCGAGAACGCGGTGCAGGCGGACAGTGCTGGGCATGTTCATTCATCCTCTTGCATTGATGGACCCGGCATTAGCGTCTACGGCCCATTCATGTCCTGAGGACGACCGAGACGTCGCCGATCCGACACGACGTCCCGGATTTTCTTGCCTCACCTCATCTGTACGACGACCTTCCCCTTGGCGCGGCCCTGCTCGAGATAGGCGAGCGCCTCCTTGGCCTGGTCGAACGGGAATATCTTGTCGATCACCGGCCGGATACGCTCTGCTTCGAGGAGCTTGCCGATTTCCGCGAGCTGGCCGCCGTCCGGACGCACGAACAGGAACGAATAGGCCGCACCGCGCGTCCTGGCGCCGCGGATGATCTTGCGGCTCAGCAGCCCAAACAGGAACTTCATGACGAAGTTCATGCCGCGGGCGCGCGCGAACGCGGCATCCGGTGGGCCGACGAGCGAGACGATCGTGCTTCCGGGTTTCAGGATTCGCAGCGATTTCTCGATGGCATCGCCCCTGACCGTGCCCAGCACGGCGTCGTAGTCCGTCAGCACGTCCTCGAATTGCAGCCTCTTGTAGTCGACCACCTCGTCGGCGCCGAGGCTGCGGACCAGGTCGACATTGCCCGTGCTCGTGGTCGTCCCGACCTTCGTGCCGAGATATTTTGCAAGCTGGATCGCGAAGGTGCCGATGCCGCCTGAGCCTGCGGGGATGAAGACTTTCTGGCCGGGCTTGAGATGCGCGCGCTCCTTGAGTGCCTGCCACGAGGTCAGTCCGACCATCGGGATCGAGGCTGCCTGCACGAAGTCCAGATTGGCGGGCTTGAGTGCCGCCGCGTTCTCCGGCACGCACGCGAATTCCGCGAGCGCGCCAGTGCCGCGGAGATCGAAGATGCTGGCGAAGACGGCATCGCCCGGCTTGAAGCGGGTCACCTGGCGTCCCACCTCCACCACGACGCCGGCGAGGTCGCTGCCGAGCGTTGCCGGCAGATCGAGCTTGAGAATGGGCTTGAATGTCCCTTTCGGAATCATGGTGTCGATGGGATTGAGGCCGGCGGCGTGAACCTCAACCAGGATGTCGTCCGGCTTGAGTGCAGGCCGAGGCATTTCGGTCAATGCGACCTGATCCGGCCGGCCATAACGTTTCAGGACAAGTGCTTTCATGTGTCCCTGCGTATGGGATGTTCGGAGCTGGCTGTGATGATGGCCGTCGGCGCGCCGCGGCGGCTTTTCAGAACGCGCGCGCGCGGCCGGCGGCTGCGACGCGACCGGCATCAAGCCGCAGGTCCTTTCGAATTCCGGCATCCACCAGTCCGGCCGGCGCAAAGCGTCGAAGCAAGCGCAGACGGCCCGCAAGGCGGCCGGCCGTGTACCGGATCTTCGGGCGCGCCGCATCGGCTGCTGCGAGGACGGTATCGGCGACGACGCCGGGTGGCTCGGCCGTCGCCATCACTTCGTTCACCCGCTTGCTGACGCCGGCACGGACGTCGCGATATTCATCGAGCTTGGCATCGGGTTCGATGAAATTCGCATCGAACGGCGTCTTCGTGTAGGCGGGCTCGATGACCGAAACGCGGATGCCCCACATGCGCAGCTCGTGATCGAGCGATTCCGAATAGCCTTCCACCGCGTGTTTGGTGGCGGCATAGAGCGCGCCATACGGCATCGGCAGGAAGCCGAGCACGGAGCCGATGTTGATGATGCGCCCGTGTCCCTGGCGGCGCATGTGGGGCACGACGC
>NZ_JBFUES010000658.1:0-4396 GCF_056403875.1 Bradyrhizobium sp. P2_E8 | reverse complement strand
GATCAACGACAAGGACACCAGCTGGAAGCGCAACAACATCCACGACGCCCTGAAAGTGGAGGCCGCCCATGGATAAGCCCACCCCGAAGGCCGATGTGTTCCAGGCCAACCGCGACCGCGTCGCGCCGCTCTTGAAGACGCTGCGCGCCGAGGGCATCGGCCACATGATCGATGGCAAGATCGCCCCCTCGATTTCAGGCGAGACCTTTGAGACCAAGTCGCCGGTCGATGGCGCTGTGCTCGCGAGCGTTGCGCGCGGCAATGCCGAGGATATCGATCGCGCGGCGACCGCTGCTGCGCTGGCCTTCAAGTCGTGGCGCGACATGGGCCCCGCGATGCGGAAGAAGCTGCTGCATCGCGTGGCTGATGCCATCGAGGACAATGCCGACGACATCGCCGTGCTGGAATGCATCGACACCGGGCAGGCCTATCGCTTCATGGCGAAGGCCGCGGTCCGCGCCGCCGAGAATTTTCGTTTCTTCGCCGACAAATGCGCGGAGGCGCGCGACGGCCTCAGCACGCCGAGCGACGAGCACTGGAATATCTCGACGCGCGTGCCGATCGGCCCGGTCGGGGTGATCACGCCGTGGAACACGCCGTTCATGCTCTCGACCTGGAAGATCGCACCGGCGCTGGCCGCCGGCTGCACCGTCGTGCACAAGCCGGCCGAATGGTCGCCGGTGACGGCGGCTATCTTGGCGAAGCTCGTCAAGGAAGCCGGCGTTCCCGACGGCGTGCTCAACACCGTGCACGGCTTCGGCGAAGAGGCCGGCAAGGCGCTGACCGAGCATCCCGCGATCAAGGCGATCGGCTTCGTCGGCGAGAGCACGACAGGCTCGGCCATCATGATTCAGGGCGCGCCGACCTTGAAGCGCGTGCATTTCGAGCTCGGCGGCAAGAACCCGGTGATCGTGTTCGACGATGCCGATCTCGACCGCGCGCTCGATGCCGTCGTGTTCATGATCTACTCGCTCAATGGCGAGCGCTGCACGTCGTCGAGCCGCCTGCTGATCCAGGCGAGCATCGCGGAGAAATTCGTCGAGAAGCTGACCGCGCGCGTGAAGGCGCTGAAGGTCGGCCATCCCCTCGATCCCGCGACTGAAATCGGGCCGCTGATCCACGAGCGGCATCTCGCCAAGGTATGCTCCTATTTCGACGTCGCGCGGAAGGACGGTGCGACGATCGCGGTCGGCGGCAAGGCCTATGACGGACCCGGCGGCGGACATTATGTCGAACCGACGCTCGTGACCGGTGCGAACGGCAAGATGCGAGTCGCGCAGGAAGAAGTGTTTGGGCCGTTCCTCACCGTCCTGCCTTTCCGCGACGAGAAAGAYGCTGTCGAGATCGCCAACGACATCCGCTATGGCCTGACCGGCTATGTCTGGACCAACGACGTCGGTCGGGCGCTGCGCGTCGCCGACGCGCTGGAAGCCGGCATGATCTGGCTGAACTCGGAGAACGTTCGCCATCTGCCGACGCCGTTCGGCGGCATGAAGGCCTCAGGCATCGGCCGCGACGGCGGCGACTACTCTTTCGACTTCTACATGGAAACCAAGCACGTCTCGCTGGCGCGGGGCACGCACAAGATTCAGAAACTGGGAATTTAGGGACAGTGTCATTCCGGGGCGCGACAAAGTCGCGAGCCCGGAATCCATAACCACCAGTCCGGAGTATGGATCCCGCCTGGCCCTTCGGGCCATCCCGGGATGACGAGCCGAGAGGGGAAACGCCAATGCCGGTACCGCAACACGTCTTCGAGCCGCCCTTCAACATCATCCGTTCGAGCCACGTCGTGCTCGACGTGACCGATCTGAACCTCAGCCGCGCGTTCTACGAGACCACCGTCGGCCTGCATGTCGAGGATGCCGACGACAAGGTCGTGTATTTGCGCGCCGCCGAAGAGCACCAGCATCACTCGCTGGTGCTGCGGAAGGCGGCTGCTCCCGCCTGCGCCCGGCTCGGCTTCAAGGTCGGCAACGACAAGGACCTCGACAAGGCTGCCGCCTTCCTCTCCGAGAACGGCCTCGCCTACGCCTTCGTCGATCAGCCCTTCCAGGGCCGCACGCTGCAATTCACCGATCCCTTCGGCTTCCAGATCGAGCTCTATGCGTCGATGGACCGCCGGCCGCATCTGCTTCGCCGCTACGACCTCTACCGGGGCTGCCACCCGCAGCGGCTCGATCATTTCAACGTCTTCGCCGCCGAGGTGCAGGACACCGTCGATTTCTACGCGCGGCTCGGCTTCCGCCTCACCGAATACGCAGAGGAGGATGGGCCGAACGGGCGCATTGCTGCCGCCTGGATGCATCGCAAGGGCAACGTCCACGACTTCGCCATCACCAATGGCAAGGGCCCTCGCCTGCACCACTTCGCCTACTGGACGCCGACGGCGATGAACATCATCCATCTCTGCGACGTGATGGCCTCCCAAGGTTTCGTGAAGAACATCGAACGCGGCCCCGGACGCCATGGCATCTCGAATGCGTTCTTCCTCTATGTCCGCGACCCTGATGGACACCGCCTCGAGCTCTACACCAGCGACTATTTCACCGGGGATCACGACCACGAGCCGTTGCGCTGGTCGCTGCGCGATCCGCGCCGCCAGACGCTGTGGGGCGCACCGGCCCCGCGCTCCTGGTTCGAGCAGGGCTCGCCCTTCACGGGCCAGACCGTGCGCGAGCCGAAATTCGTTGCCGACGTGCTGGTGGCGGATTGATGTTAGCGAGTTTCGAAATCTCTCTCCCGGTCGTCCCGGCGAAAGCCGGGACCCATAACCACAGGGAATGGTTTGGCGAAGACTGGTCGTTCGGGATTGTCATCGCGCGCTATTGATAAATCACGCGATATGGGTCCCGGCCTTCGCCGGGACGACAGGGAATGAAGAGTTGCCTATGAAGCTCCCTCGCCTCGCCACCTACTCCGTCAAAGGTGAAACCCGCTACGGCGCCGTCGTGGACGGCGGCGTCGTCGATCTCTCCGCGCGCCACGCCAAGGATTATCCGACGCTGCGCGAGGTGATCGCAGCCGGCAAGCTCGTGAACCTCGCCGAGGAAGCAGCCGGCCGCGCGCCGGATCATGCGATCGGTGACATCACCTTTCTGCCGCCGGTGCCGGCGCCGGAAAAGATCATCTGCATCGGCGTCAACTATCCCGACCGCAACGCCGAGTACAAGGACGGCCAGGACGCGCCGAAATATCCGAGCATGTTCATGCGCTCGCCCCGCTCGTTCGTGGGCCATGATACGCCGCTGGTGCGCCCGCGTGCCTCCGCGCAGCTCGATTATGAAGGCGAGATCGTGCTGGTCATCGGCAAGGCCGGCCGGCACATTCCGGAAAGCACCGCGCTCGACCACATCGCCGCCCTCACGCTCTGCAACGAAGGCTCGGTACGCGACTGGCTGCGCCACGCCAAGTTCAACGTCACGCAGGGCAAGAATTTCGATTCCAGCGGCAGCCTCGGCCCGTGGCTGGTGCCCTACACGCAGGAATCCCAGGTCGCCGACATCAGGCTCACCACGCACGTCAACGGCGAGCTCAGGCAGGATGACCGTACCAGCCGGCTGATGTTTCCGTTCCGCYACCTCATCAGCTACATCTCGACCTTCGCAACGCTCGTTCCCGGCGACGTCATCGTCACGGGCACGCCGACCGGSGCSGGCGCGCGATTCGATCCGCCGCGCTRKCTGAARSCGGGCGAYGTCGTCGAGGTCGAAGCCGAAGGCATCGGCCGCTTGCGTAACGGCGTCGTCGACGAAGCCTGACAACGAAACGAATGGAATGATGCAATGACCACCCTCACCGGCGGCGAAGCGATCGTAAGCGGCCTTGTCGCCCATGGCGTCGACACCGTGTTCGGCCTGCCCGGCGCGCAAATCTACGGCCTGTTCGACGCCTTCCATCAGGCGCAGCTCAAGGTGATCGGCGCGCGGCACGAGCAGGCCTGCGGCTACATGGCGTTCGGCTATGCGCGCGCCAGCGGCAGGCCCGGCGTGTTCAGCGTGGTGCCCGGCCCCGGCGTGCTCAACGCCAGCGCGGCGCTGCTCACCGCCTACGGCTGCAACGAGCCGGTGCTCTGCGTCACCGGCCAGGTGCCGACGCAGTTTTTGGGCAAAGGCCGCGGCCATCTGCACGAGATGCCGGACCAGCTCGCGACCCTGCGCACTTATGTGAAATGGGCGGACCGGATCGAAACGCCGGGCAACGCGCCGACCACCGTGGCGCGTGCCTTCCAGGAGATGACCTCCGGGCGGCGCGGCCCTGTCTCGGTCGAGATGCCCTGGGATATCTTCACCCAGCGCGCCGACGTCGCGGCCGCCCAGGTGCTGGAGCCGCTGCCCGCGCCGCTGCCTGATCCCGATCTGATCAGGCAGGCGGCCGCGTTGATCAAGACCAGCAA
>NZ_JBFUES010000657.1:0-4405 GCF_056403875.1 Bradyrhizobium sp. P2_E8 | reverse complement strand
CAGCGAAGCAATCCAGAAATGCATCCGCGGARMCAGYCTGGATTGCTTCGCTKCGCTCGCAATGACGGTGGGGCAAAACAAAAAAGCGCGGGGCGTTTGGCCCCGCGCTCTTCGAAACTCGTCTGTAAGCGGAGCTTACTCGCCGACGGCCGCCGCGCGGTCCTGCTTCTCGACGATGCGGGCCGACTTGCCGCGAAGGTTGCGGAGGTAATACAGCTTGGCGCGACGCACCTTGCCGCGGCGCACCACCTTGATCGAGTCGATCATCGGCGACATCACCGGGAACACGCGCTCGACGCCCTCGCCGTACGAAATCTTGCGCACGGTGAAGCTCTCGTTGAGGCCACCGCCGGAACGGCCGATGCAGACGCCTTCATAGGCCTGCACGCGGGTGCGGTCGCCTTCGACGACCTTCACGTTGACGATCACGGTGTCGCCGGGGCCGAATTCCGGAATGTCCTTGCCGGCGGACAGCTTGTCGAATTGCTCTTGTTCGAGCTGCTTGATCAGGTTCATGGGTAAATCTCCATCGGCGCGCCCAGCCTTTTCAAACGGGGGCTGCGCGAAATTCGTCTATCCAGCCATTGCGGATTTGGCCGCTGCTATAAGGCAAGCCGGAGCGTTTGTCACCCGTCTGTCTTGTTTTTTGGCGTTTTTTGGCGACCGGCCCGATTCGGGGCCTTGACYGGGATTTGGGCCCACAAATCGGGCCGCCGGGCCGCCGTCAGGGCCTCGGATTCGGCCCGCCGCCAGGCCGCGACCTTGGCGTGGTCGCCGGAGGTCAGGATCTCGGGGATCGGGACCCCCTCGAACAGCTGCGGACGGGTATATTGGGGGTATTCGAGCAGGCCGTCGGAGAAGCTTTCCTCGGTTCCCGAGGCCTCCTTGCCCATCACCCCCGGCAGCAGCCGGACGCAGGCGTCAATCAGCGCCAGGGCCGCGATTTCGCCCCCGGACAGCACGTAATCGCCGATCGAGACCTCCTCCAGGCCCCGCCCGTCGATCACCCGCTGGTCGATCCCCTCGAACCGCCCACAGACGATCAGCGGGCCGGGGCCCTGGGCAAGTTCCACGACGCGGGCCTGGGTCAATGGCCGACCCCGCGGGCTCATCAGAAGACGGGGCCGCTCTTTTGAAGAGTCCTGGCCAATCTCCGCCGCGTCGATGGCGGCCGCCAGGACATCCGCCCGCAGCACCATGCCCGGGCCGCCGCCGGCGGGGGTGTCGTCGACGCTGCGATGCCGGTCGGTGGCGGAGGCCCGAATGTCCCGCGCCTCCAGCTCCCAAACTCCGGAGGCCAGCGCCCGGCCGGCCAGGCTCACGCCGAGCGGTCCCGGAAACATCTCCGGAAACAGCGTCAGCACCGTCGCGCGCCAGGGTGAGGAAGTCGTCATCGCCGCTGGTTAGGGCATTGCGGCCGACAGGTCGAGGCCCCGGATTCGCGAGATCTTTGGATTCCTCAGGCTCGCCGGCCATCCGGCAGATGCGATGCCAGCAGCAGCGCCAGCGGGCATATCGCGAGCGCCGTGACCGCCGTCGCCGCGGTGGCCAGCGTCGGACCTAGGGCGTCGCCGAGCAGGCCGTAGAACACCGGCGCGATGGCGCCCGATCCGATCGTGCCGGTGTAGAACAGCGCGAAGGCGCGCTCGGTGCGATGAGGCGATGTGAGCTCGGGGACCGTGCCGTAGAGCACCGAGGACGTGCCGTTGAGCATCACGCCGAGCAGCGGCAGCACGATGATCGCCGGGATCAGCGGCAATACCAGCACCGCGAGGATCAGCGCGGCGGTGCCGCCCTCGGTGAGAAGCACGGTGCGGATCGTGCCGATCCGTTCGCCGAGCCAGCCGCAGGTGAATTTGCCGGCGGCGCCGCCGATGAACACCATCGCCAGCGCAACGCCGCTCGTCGGCAGCGAGGCGCCCTTGTCGCGCAGCAGGAACGGCAGGAAGGTGAGGAAGCCCATCCGCACTGCGCTGTCGAGAATCCCGATCGCGAGCAGCCAGGAGAAGCCGCCGCGGCCGGCATGCGTGCCTTGCGCCGTGACCGCTGATTTCTGCGCAAAGCCCTTGCCGACGGCCGGCATCAACAGCGCGAGGCAGAGTGCAACGAGCAGGCCCATGAGTGCAACCAGAAGCAGCGCATGCCGCCACGACATGACCACCAGCAGCATCGCCGTGAGAGCCGGGAGCGCCGCCTTGCCGAGATCGCCGCTGAAATTATAGATGCCGAGTGGTCCGCGCGCGGCCTTGCCATAGGCGCGCGACACCGCGGCCGAGGCGAGCGGATGCTGCGTGCTCGAACCCGCGCCTGAAACGAGGAGCGCAAGGCCCAGCCCCACGACGCCGCCGGACAGTCCGGCCAGGACGTAGCCGAGCGCGGCCAACAGCGTGCCGAGCGCGAGCAGGATCTTGCCGTCGATCCGCTCGGCGAGGCGGCCGACCGGGATTTGCAGCCCGGCCATGGCGCCGGAATAGAGCCCGCGCATCACCGCCAAAAGGCCGTAGCTGAGCGCGAACTCGGCCTGCCAGACCGGCAGCAGCACATAGATCAGGTCGGTGTAGCCATCGTGGAGGGCGTGATTGATGCCGGTCGCCGCCAGCGTGCGGCGCGGCTTGCTCAGCGTTCCCTCGTCAGGGGCGGCCGCTTGCGGTTGCGATAGAAAACCTGAAGAAAGATTTGCCACGACCTCAAATCCGAATCTGTCGAAAGACGAAGCTGTGTAAGTGCCTTGGCCCTCACTATGCGGCCTTCCAGAATCCGTCACAAACCAGTAATAATCGGATCATGCGCTAGAAATTCTATTGTATGGCCCATGTTCGTTCCTCGCCGCAGCCTGCCGCCCCTGAACGCTGTCCGTGCCTTCGAGGCGGCGGCCCGGCTTGGCAGCTTCAAGGAGGCCGCGGTCGAGCTTGGCGTGACGCATGGCGCGGTCAGCCAGCAGATCCGCCTGCTCGAGACCTGGCTCGGGCCGCCGGCGCTGTTCCGGCGATCGGTGCGGCGGGTGGTGCTGACGCCGGCTGGCGCTGCGCTGCTCGCGGAGTTCGCGCCCGCGCTCGATCGCGTCTCGGCCGCCGTGCAGCAGCATCGCAAGCGCCGCGGCGAGGCGCCGGCCGCGGTGCTGCGCGTCAACGCGCTCGCGACGTTCAGCCTGCGCTGGCTGTTGCCGCGGATGACCAGGTTTCGTGCCGAGCATCCCGATATCGAGGTGCAACTGTCGACGTCGAACGATGCGGTGGATGCCTTGCCCGAGCTGTTCGACGTGGTGATCCGCGGCGGCCCCGACACCTTTCACGGCTTTGCGTCGCGCTTCCTGTTGTCCGAGCAGCGGCTGCCGGTGTGCAGTCCCGCTCTGCGCACGAAGCTGCCGCTGACGGAGGTTGCGGATCTCAGCCGGCATACGCTGCTGCACGTCACCTCGATGCCGCGGCTGTGGCGTGACTGGCTGACCGATGCAGGCGAGTCCGCGCTGGAGGGCGCGGCGTCGCTGACCTTCGATCATTTCTATCTGACGCTTCAGGCCRCGCTCGACGGCCTCGGCGTCGCCATGGGACCGACGGCACTGATCGCCGACGATCTCGCGGCGGGCCGTCTGGTAACGCCGTTCCCGAACATCAGGCTGCCGGCCCGCAGCTACTTTGCTTATTTTCCTGAAGGGCGCGACGACGATCCGCATCGCGCGGTGTTCTGCGACTGGCTCGAGCAGCAGGGCCGTCAGACGGCTGAGCGCGGTTAGCGCTCCTCGCTCTCCTCGCCCGCGATTTCCTCCGGCAGCGCGATCACGACGCGGCCGCCGGCGATGTCGACCTCCGGCACCACCGCGTTGGAGAACGGCAGCAGCAGGGACGTGCCTTTGGGCGGCGCGATCTCGATGATGTCGCCGGCGCCGAAATTATGGATCGCGAGCACGCGGCCGAGCGCATCGCCGTCCGTGGTGATGGCGGCGAGCCCGATCAGATCGGTGTGGTAATATTCGTCCTCATCCGTCGCGGGCAGTTTTTCGCGCGCGACATAGAGCTCGRTGCCGTTGAGGCGCTCGGCCTCATCGCGGGTCGTGACGCCCTTGAACGTCGCGACCAAATGATCCCTGGCCTCGCGCGCCGTTGCTACCTCGAACTGGCTCTTGCCGTCCTTGGACAGCAGCGGGCCGTAGCGCTTCACGGCAAAAGGATCTTCGGTGAAGGTCCATAGTTTGACCGCACCGCGCACACCATGCGCGGCGCCGATCCGCGCGACGCAGACCAGCGCCGACATGGTCTGGCCTTAACCCTTCGCGGCGGCTTCGGCCTGCGCCTTGCGCTCCTTGCGCGGCACGGCCTTCTGCGGGTTGTTGCGGGCTTCGCGCTTCTTGACGCCGGCAGCGTCGAGGAAACGCGACACGCGGTCCGACGGCTGCGCGCCCTTGGCG
>NZ_JBFUES010000656.1:0-4407 GCF_056403875.1 Bradyrhizobium sp. P2_E8 | reverse complement strand
GAACCAGGATGCGCGTGCCGGCGACGGGCGCGAAGGCGATCTCGATGTTGCGCTGGGCGGCGAGATATTTAATCACGGGACGGTCAGGGATGTAGCCCGCCACGGGCACGAAATAGAGCGCGCAAACGACGACCGGGCCGTGATAGCCCTTCTCCGCCTTCACATTCTCCATGCGCTTGAAATCGAGCTTGAGGTCGTAGCGCATGCGGCCGTCGAACACCGGCGCGCCGTTGTGGCAGGCGTCCGGCGAGACTGGGTCGCCGGTGCCCGGCACGCGCAACAGCGAAGCCGTCATCGGGTCCCAGACGCCGCGGCGATGCGCGTCGGTGACGAGGATGCGATCAGGATCGACCGGCGGCTCCGGCACGATGCCGAACTCCTTCACATTGCCCTTGTCGAGCGTGATGTGGATCTCTTCGGTCTTCTTCGAGGTGGTGGTGGAGGCCTGGTAGCCGGTCGCAACCAGCGCGCCGTTGACCACCCGCCCCTGCGAGGCGCCGGTGCCGGACCCGCCCGCGAACGACTTCAGCAGCCCCGTGGTGCCGCCGGAGGCGGCCGCTGCGAACACGTCGTCCTGGATGTCGATGTTCCAGGCGCCCCTGCCGACCGGAATGCCTGAGAGCGTCGCCTCGTACTGCGCCTCGAGCTTGCCTTGCGCCGCGGCTGGCTTCGCCTCCCATGCGAAGGCCAGCCCGCACAGGGCCGCCATGGCCAGCCGGGCGGCAAACCGCGGACTGGCGATGCGCGGCCTGGGCGCAAGTCGGGGGAAAATGAGCACGAAACAATCCAATCGGGGCGCGACGGTTGTTATTTAAGCCAAAAACCGCGGCAAACAATGTGTCCGGGCGTAACAGGCGCGGAACTCCACCGGAGTCTTCGGGGGCGAATACGCCCTTTATGTGATGGTAAGGCACTTCAAACATTGCCGTTTTGGTGATCGGGGGCGGTAATCCTGTGCCAGCACTCCGCCGTCATGCCCCGGCTTGACCGGGGTACGCCGCAGCCCCTCGACTCCGGCCGCACCGCCTCGGAGTACTGGATCGCCCGGCCAAGCCGGGCGATGACACCTATCGTGGGTCATGGCGCGGGGCCCAAAACTCCGCCCCAAAAACTTGACGTCCCGCCGCTTCCCCCCTATACGTCCGCCGCTCCCTGCAAGGACAGAGAATTTGCCCCCGTGGCGCCCCGAATGGCGGCCGCAACTCGTTGGGGGTCAGAATAAGGATTTGTGACATGTCTCGCCGCTGCGAACTGACGGCCAAGGGCCCCCTCGTCGGCCACAAGGTCAGCCACTCCAACATCAAGACCAAGCGCCGCTTCCTGCCGAACCTCGTCAACGTGACGTTCATCAGCGAAGCCCTGGAGCGCAACGTGCGCCTTCGCGTCTCGACCAACGCGGTCAAGAGCGTCGACCACAATGGCGGCCTCGACGCCTTCCTGCTCAAGGCCAGCGCCGACGTCCTGTCGCCGCGCGCCCTCGAGCTGAAGCGCGCCATCCAGAAAAAGGTCGGCCCGACGGCCGCGCCGGTCAAGAAGGCCAGCTAAGCGAATTTATTGAATTGGGCGGGGGCTAGGTTGCGTCGCGTGGCGTAGGCTTAGCCGAGTAGAGTTTTGCATGACGGCCGGATCGGAAGATCCGGCCGTTTTTGTTTTTGGGGATGCGCTCGAAGAATGCGCAAGAAATGCGTTTCCCAAAGAAACAAGCTCTAGTTGTTGCGTGAACCTCTCGCTAAGCTTCGGCATTCAAACAAATGAGTTTGCTTGCATGCGAATTACCTCTTTCGAACTAGTCGATGTAGGTCCGCTGAAGAGAATCTCCGCCCGCGATATGGCCGATATCGTAGTGTTCGCCGGTCCAAATGGAGTCGGGAAGACGCACATTAGCTCCGCATTGATTGGGTTCGCTCAAAGTCCAGGGGCGTCTCCAAATGTGCACATGACAGTAGAGGCAACTTGTGATGACGAGCGTACTCGATGGGGAAAGACAACACTAGACCCTCGAATTGGCAATGACGCAGGTCTCCTACGTACCACCCTGCAGAGGAATCAAAGACGCAATCAGTACAAGAGCTCATTTCTAAATTTTGATAGCGATCGAGCGATCCGGAACGTAGCGCAGTATGTGTTCGGCTGGGATATCGGAGATCCTCTATCAGAAGAACTGAGCTGGGATATGTCGTTCGTCCCAATGTCGAGCCGCTACAACGACGTTCGCCACTCCTTGTTCAGGATGGTGGAAGGCCAAAAGAGACAAATTGCGGAGGATGCACTCGCCCGTCAACGCGCGGGCGAGGCCTCCATGCCGCTAGACATCCCAGACATACTTCAGCCATTCAAGGACGCCTTTTGGCACCTGTTGGCACCGAAGAAACTCATCGAGGTAAATACACGCGACCAACAGATCTATTTCGAAACGGAAGGCGTGAAGCTGCCTATAGAGCACCTCAGTTCGGGCGAACGCGAAGTAATCAACATTGTCTTTGATTTCATTCTGCGAGGCCCCGAAGATTGCATAATCGTCTTCGATGAGCCTGAGCTACATCTGCATCCGGAGCTCAGTTATAAACTCCTGCAAACGCTAGCTTCCGCAGGCAAGCGCAATCAATTTTTGTTCTCTACTCACTCACCGGAAATAATATCTGCGTCGCTTGAAAATACTGTCGTGTTCGTTAGACAGCCTCAAGCGGACCTCGACAATCAAGCTCTGATTGTTAATCGGGACGATCAAACCCACCACGCGCTCCAAGCTTTAGGTCAATCGATCGGCGTCATATCTCTGGGGAAGAAGCTGGTTTTAATCGAAGGCGAAGAAGCCAGCCTCGATAAGTTGACGTACAGCGCGGTCCTCAGGAACCGTTTCCCAGAATTTGTTCTAGTACCTGCTGGTGGCAAAGATTCAATCCGATCGTTTGCAGACGCATACTCGAACATAGTGAGCAAGACGATCTGGGGCGTACGCTTCTATCTTTTATGCGATCGCGACGCGGCGAATATTATCGGGTCGAATGCCATCACGAAGAGTGAAACGAACCGAATAACCGTTTTACCTAGGTATCACTTAGAGAACTACTTCTTGGATGAACAGACCTTTGCTGCGTGCTTCGAACAGATCGAACCCGCAGATTCATGGCTTCGAAACGTCGCCGAGATCAAGAAACGCATACTAAAGATCGCCGCAGAAGCTGTCCCTTATGCAGTTGCATTGAACGTTACAGCAGCGATACGCGCGAAAGTTGGCAACGTAAGCGTGATGCCGAGAGGAGCCGTAGACGCAAAATCGCCGGCAGCCCTGTGTCAATTAATGGAAGCAAAGCTAGACAACGAGTTGAGCCGCGTTCAGGTGGGGCTGGATAGGAAGTTAATAAGCAGCCTTGTAACCTCAGAGTTCGAACGGCTCGCAAAGGCGATCGAAAATGACGATCCGATATGGAGGGTCGACCTTCCAGGTAGATTCATCCTCAACAAATTCGCTTCAGAAGCGGACATATCAGTCGGCCGCCTCAAACAGCTATATCTGAACAACGCCGAACCGGAGAAGGCATTTCAAGATATCATCGCTGTCTTCGAACGCTTTAGAAGCGCCGTCTAGTCACCTAGCAGGACTCAGTGCGACTCAAAATATCGAGACAAGCCTGACATGAAGAACTTGGTCATTTGCTGCGACTGGATAAACAGCGAACGCGGCGATAGCATCTCCAATGTGTTGAAGTTCTATCATTGTCTTCGCAAGAAGGATAGCGAGACGGTGCAGCAGCTCGTCTACTACGATCCTGGTGTAGGAACACCGGGTCCAGCGGAGACCTCCTGGGTTAGATTACGAGAAAACGCTCGTACGATTATCGGAATCACTACAGGCTACGGATTCGACGAGAACGTACTGTCAGCCTATGATTTCCTGATACGCAACTATCAAGAGGGAGACCATATCTACCTTTTTGGATTTTCCTGCGGAGCGTATTCGGTGCGCGCGCTTGCAGGTTTAATCCATGCGGTAGGGATACTTTATCCAGAACAGGCCAATTTTAAGTCAAGCAGGTTGACTGCCTACAAGCGATCCTCGGATTTCGCGCACCGTGGTTCGCACCATGCGAACCTGAAAAACAAAACGGCAGCCGAAACTGTCGGCTATGACAACTTAGCTTATTTGACAACTTTCTGGCCAACTCGCTGGCCGACGATCCACTTCATTGGCGTCTGGGACACGGTGGCAAGCGCGATCGTGCCTAGACGCGACAATTTCTTCTTCGTGTTCAGCCTGGAGGAACTCGCCTTCACGCTGCGCAACCCAAGCGTTAAGGTTTTCCGGCAGGCGATCGCGATCGACGAACGGCGCTGCATGTTCCGCCTAAAGGAATGGGATGATTCCCAAGAGTTTGTTCGTGATCGCTTTGCTCAAGTCGTCAAGAC
>NZ_JBFUES010000655.1:0-4407 GCF_056403875.1 Bradyrhizobium sp. P2_E8 | reverse complement strand
CTTCAGCTCCTGCCCTTGCAGGAGGAAATGCCGTTCGTGGTGGCCTCGCAGATCTCGCCCTCCGGGATGACGCTCGCCGGTAAGTACGGCATCGGCATCATCTCGCTGGGCTCGATGACGACGCAGGGCCTGATGTCGCTCCAGCAGCAATGGCAGTTCGCCGAGGATGCCGCGAAGAAGCACGGCACCAAGGTCAACCGCGCCGACTGGCGCGTGCTCCTGACCTGGCATGTCGCCGAGACCCGCGAGCAGGCCCGCCGCGAGGCCGGCGCCGGGCTGATGCGCTGGCACAACGAATATAATGTCGGCACGTTGCAGCGGCCGGGCCTCACCGCGTTCGCCTCGCCCGACGATGCCGTGGACAAGACCGCCTTCGTCGAAGGCGCCGCCTCCGTCATCGGCACGCCCGACGATCTCGTGAAAATGATCAAGAACGTGATGCAGGTCTCCGGCGGCGTCGGCGCCGTGATCGGCTTCGTGCACGACTGGGCCAACCCGGAGAACACGCGCCGGAGCTGGGACCTGGTCGCGCGCTACGTGGTGCCGGAGATCAACGGCTATATCGATGGCCTCCGCAGGTCGCAAAAATTCGTGATCGAGAATCGCGCGATTTTCGAGCGCGCGGGCCAGGCCGTGATGGCCAAGATCATGGAGAACGAGAAGGCTGCCGAAGCGCTGAAGGTCACCGGTCCCGGCCGCGTCGCCATTCCCGCCGTCAACGCCCCGGATTTGCAGAAGGAAGCGGCGAAGCGGTAGGCCGCCAAACTGCCTCTAATGGTCGTCCCGGCGAAGGCCGGGACGACGATAGTGTGCCGGGCGACTTGCACACAGGACGACTGGCACGTCATCGCATCAGTATTGTGCTATGTTGGCAGCAAGCCAACCGGAGCAATCGTCATGTCGATGCAGAATGTGGCCCCCGCGCTTCAGTTCACCGCGCCCAGGCGCAACGAGCTGACGCACATCCCCGGTGACGAGGGCTGGCCGATCATCGGCAAGACCTTCCAGGTGCTGGCCGACCCCAAGGGGCATATCGAGGCGAACGGCGCCAAATACGGCCCGGTCTACCGCACCCATGTTTTCGGCGAGACCAATGTCGTGCTGCTCGGACCCGAAGCGAACGAGCTCGTGATGTTCGACCAGCAAAAACTGTTCTCGTCGACGCACGGCTGGAACAAGGTGCTCGGCYTGTTGTTTCCGCGCGGATTGATGCTGCTCGATTTCGACGAGCACCGGCTGCACCGCAAGGCGCTGTCGGTCGCGTTCAAGTCCGGGCCGATGAAATCCTATCTCGGCGATCTCGACCGCGGCATCTCCGCGCGCGTCGCGCAGTGGAAGGCCAGGCCCGGCGAGATGCAGCTTTATCCGGCGATGAAGCAGCTCACGCTCGATCTCGCCGCCGCGTCCTTCCTCGGCGCCGATATCGGACCGGAGGTCGACGAGATCAACCGAGCCTTCGTCGACATGGTCGCGGCGGCCGTCGCTCCGATCCGCCGCCCCCTGCCCGGCACGCAGATGGCGCGCGGTGTCGCGGGCCGCAAGCGCATCGTCGCCTATTTCCGCCAGCAGATTCCGCTCCGCCGCGGCAATCACGGCGGCGATGATCTGTTCTCGCAGCTTTGCCGCGCCACCCATGAGGACGGGGCCCTGTTGTCCGAGCAGGACATCATCGACCACATGAGCTTTTTGATGATGGCGGCGCACGACACGCTGACCTCGTCGCTGACCTCCTTCATCGGCGAGCTCGCCGCCAACCCGGACTGGCAGGACAGACTGCGCGCGGAGGTTCTCGCGCTCGGTCTTGCCCCGGGCGCGCCCAGCAGCTTCGACGATCTCGAAAAGATGCCGCTATCCGAAATGGCGTTCAAGGAAGCACTGCGGATCAAGCCGCCGGTGCCGTCGATGCCGCGCCGCGCGATGCGCGATTTCACCTTCAAGGGGTTCAGGATTCCCGCCGGCACCGCGGTCGGCGTCAATCCGCTCTATACGCATCACATGAAGGACATCTGGCCGGAGCCGGACCGCTTCGATCCGCTGCGCTTCACCGAGGAGGCCCAGCGCAACCGCCACCGCTTCGCCTGGGTGCCGTTCGGCGGCGGCGCGCATATGTGCCTCGGCCTGCACTTCGCCTATATGCAGGCCAAATGCTTCGCGCGGCACTTCCTCCAGAACATCGAGGTGTCGCTGGAGCCGGGCTACAAGCCGGACTGGCAGATGTGGCCGATCCCGAAGCCGCGGGATGGCTTGCGGGTGCGGGTGAAGGCGGTGTGATATTTCTCGTGTCCCGGACGCGCGAAGCGCGAGCCGGGACCCAGAATGTCGATATGCGTTCGGTAGCAAGATGGGCCCCGGCTCTGCAGCGCACCGCTGAAGAAGCGCTGCGCCGCGTCCGGAGCACGAGACCTATCYGGCCCCCTGATCGAACGCCTTGCGCAGCGCCACGTAGCCCTGCTGCTGCTGGCTCCAGTTGCGGCCGCCGGTCATGGCGCCGTCGATGACGAGGTCGTGGCCGTTGATGAAGCTGGATTGGTCGCTCGCCAGGAACACCGCGGCCTGGGCGATGTCGTCGGGGATGCCGGCGCGCGGAATCGGCTGCGCGGTCTTGTAGACCTCGCGCATCACCGCCGGCGTCTTCTCCGCGGCATCGGTCGGCAGCCCCAGCGCCTTGCCGAAAATGCCGGTCGCGATCGCACCGGGTGAGATCGAGTTGACGCGGACGTTGGATTCGCCGAGCTCCATCRCCACGCATTTGGTGAGGTGGATCACCGCCGCCTTGGCCGCGCCGTAAACCACCGACGAGGAGAAGCCGGCGAGCCGGCCAGCGATGCTGCCATTGTTGATGATGCTGCCGGACCCCTGCTTCTTCATGTAGGGCGCGGCGTGCTTCATGCCGAGCATGACGCTGCGCACCAGCGTCGCCATCGCCGCGTCGAAGCGCTCGACCTCGAGACCTTCGATGCCGCCGGTCTGCGCCGGCCCGCCGGCATTGTTGAACAGGCAGTCGATGCGGCCGAATTTGTCCACCGCGAGCGCGATCAGCGCCTGCATCTGCGCTTCGACCGTCACATCGGTCTGGCGGAAGACACAAGTTGCCCCGAGCTGCTTGGCCAGCGCCTCGCCTTCCGGTATGCGCCGCCCCGCGATCACAATTTTGGCACCTTCGGCAACGAAGACTTCAGCGGTCCGCAATCCGATCCCGCTCGTCGCGCCCGTGATCACCGCGACCTTTCCGTCCAGCCTGCCCATGGAATGTCCCTGTTTTCGAACCCATTGACGCCAAATGGCGGATACCGATCGACCACGGCGCCGCGACGGACAGCGCCGCGACAGTCACTATTCCTGCCGGCTCCGAACAAGGCAAGCTTTGCTTGCGCTGGGGAGATGCGCAACAATCGCAACGAACGCACATCGCAACCGGGCGGCGCATGGAGAAGCTGATCGACGAATTCCGCAAGGGCTGGCAGGGCGCGGCGCCGCCGTCGCTCGGCTTGAGCATTGCCTTTGCGGTGGCCTGCCTGCTGGTTGCGACGCTGGCGCGCTGGGGTCTCGCGCAGGTGCGGCCCGACGTCTACTTCACCCCATACTTTCCGGCCGTGTTCTTTGCCGCCGCGTTCGGAGGCCTCCGGATCGGCGTCGTGACGGCGATCGTCGGCGGCGTCCTCGGCGTCGTCGTGAATTTCAGCGATGCGATTGCCGATCACGCGCGTTTTGCCTTGCTGGCGCTCTACTGGGCCGTGAGCGCGCTGACCATCTGGGGGGTCGAGCACTATCGCACCATGCTGGTGGAGCAGCGCCGGATCTCCAAGCGCCTGATCGAGGAAGAAGACTATCGCAAGCTGCTGGTCGACGAGCTCCAGCACCGGCTGAAGAACAAGCTCTCGACAGTGCACGCCGTGATTCACCAGGTGCTGCATGACCAGCCGCAGGTCTGGGCCCGGGTCGATCCGCGGCTGCGATCGCTGGCCGCAACCGACGATCTGATCTCGCGGATCGACAGGGCTGGCTGCGACATCCGCGATCTCCTGATCTCGGAGCTCGGCCCCTACGGCCACGTCCGCTTCACCCTCAACGGCGACCGGCTGTTCCTGCCGCCGAAGCTCGCGGTGACGCTGTCATTGATGTTTCACGAGCTCGCCACCAATGCGGGCAAATACGGCGCATTCTCCGCGCCGCGCGGTCTGCTGCAGGTGTCGTGGACCGTCGCCGACGATCGCCTGACCGTCACCTGGGACGAGACCGAGGGGCCGACCGTGGACAAGGTGTCCGAGCCCGGCTTCGGCACCAAGCTGCTGAAATCGGCACTTTCGGCCTTCGATGGCAGGACCGAGATCTCGTATCTGAAGACCGGGCTGCATTGCATCATGCAATGCCGCATCCCGCGAAGCGAATAGCMGCTCGGCAAAGCGA
>NZ_JBFUES010000654.1:0-4407 GCF_056403875.1 Bradyrhizobium sp. P2_E8 | reverse complement strand
GAGTGGAGCTTGCCGCTGCGTTCCCTCCCCGCTTGCGGGGGAGGGAGTGCAGAGTGCCCGATCGCTACAAAAAGCTCTGGGGATCGACGTCCACCTCTAACTTCAGATTGCCCTTCGGCTTCGGGCAGACGGCGAGCCAGTTGCGCAGATAGTCCGACAGATCGAATCCGCGCGCCGATTTCACCAGGATACGGAAGCGGTAGCGGCCCTTGATCACGGCGAGCGGCGCTTCCGCCGGGCCCAGCACCACCACGCGCTCGTCGCGCGGCGCGAGTGCGACGAGGCGGCGGCCAAAGCCTTCCGCGCTCGGACGGTCGCCGGCCGAGATGATCAGGCTCGCGAGCCGGCCGAACGGCGGATACAGCGTGCGCTCGCGCAGATCGATCTCGCTGTCGTAGAAGGCCTCGCGGTCGCAGGCGATCAGCGCCTTCATCACGGGATGATCGGGCTGGTGGGTCTGGAGATAGCCGACGCCGCGGCCCTGCTCGCGGCCGGCGCGGCCGATCACCTGGTTGAGCAGCTGCCAGGTGCGTTCCGACGCGCGCGGATCGCCATTGGACAGGCCGAGATCCGCATCGACGACGCCGACCAGATTGAGCCGCGGGAAATTGTGGCCCTTGGCGACGAGCTGCGTGCCGATGATGATGTCGACGCGGCCCTCCGCGATCTCGGCAAGTTCGGAGCGCATGGTCTCGATCGAGGTGATGAGATCGCTCGACAGCACCATGGTGCGCGCCTCCGGGAACAGCGCCGCCGCTTCTTCCTGCAGGCGCTCGACGCCGGGGCCGACCGCGACCAGCGATTCCTCCGCCGAACAATTCGGACAGATATGCGGGCGCGGCATCGAGAAGCCGCAATGGTGACAGACCAGGCGCTGGCGGAAGCGGTGATCGACCAGCCAGGCATCGCAGATGGTGCAGGCGAAGCGGTGGCCGCAGGCACGGCACAAGGTCAGCGGCGCGTAGCCGCGGCGATTGAGGAACAAGAGCGCCTGCTCGCGCTTCTCGATCGCGGTCCTGATCTCGGAGGCCAGGCGCGGCGAGATGAAGCGGCCGCGCGCCGGCGGCTCGCGGCGCATGTCGATCGCCTCGATATGCGGCATGTGCTGGCCGCCGAAGCGCGAGGGCAGCGCGATGCGCTGATAGCGGTTCTTGCGCGCATTGACCTCGGATTCGACCGACGGCGTCGCGGAGGCCAGCACGATCGGAATTTTTGCGATATGCGCGCGCACCACCGCCATGTCGCGGGCGTGGTAATGCACGCCCTCGTCCTGCTTGTATGCCTGGTCGTGCTCTTCATCGACGACGATGAGGCCGAGATTGGCGTAAGGCAGAAACAGCGCCGAGCGCGCGCCGACCACGACCGGCGCGCTGCCCTCGGAGATCGCCGCCCAGTTGCGCGTGCGGGTGCGCGGGGTGAGCTCGGAGTGCCATTCGATCGGCCGCACGCCAAAACGCTGCGCGAAACGGTCGAGGAACTGGCCGGTGAGCGCGATCTCCGGCATCAGGATCAGCGACTGCCTGCCGCGGCGGATCGCCTCCGCCACGGCCTCGAAATACACCTCGGTCTTGCCCGAACCGGTGACGCCGTCGAGCAGCGCGACGTGGAAGGTGCCGTTGGCCGCGAGCGCGCGCATCGTATCGACTGCGGTGCGCTGGAGCGGTGTGAAATCCGGCCGGCCGTAATCCGGATCGGGGGCCGGTGGCGGCGGAGGCGGCGGCATCGGCTCGACCGTGAGCGTGCCTTCGTCCACCAGGCCGTCGATCACGCCGGCCGAGACGCCCGCCTCCTTGGCCGCCTCGGACTTGCCGTGCAGCAGCCGGTCCGACAGCACCTCGATCACGCGTTGCCGCGCCGGCGTGAGCCGCTTGGGGGAATCGCCGACCAGGCGCACGCCGGGGCGCACCCGCTCGGGGCCGAGATTCTCGCCCATCCGCAGGCACATGCGCAGCACCATGCCGCGCGGGCTCAGCGTGTAATTGGCGACCCAGTCGACGGCGGAACGCAGCTCGGGCTTCAGGGGCGGGAGATCGAGCTTCTCGTTGACCTCCTTGAGGCGATTGTGCAGGCGCGGATCGGGATTGGCGTTCTCGGCCCAGACCACGGCGAGCACCTCGCGGGGCCCCAGCGGCACGCCGACGAGATCGCCGGCCTTCAGCTCCATCCCGCGCGGCACCTTGTAGGAATAGGTCTGGTCGAGCGCGACCGGCACCAGCACGTCGACCATGCGGGTCGCGTTGGCGGAGGCGGCGCTGCTGCGGGACGTGTGGTCCATGAACTGAGAATCGGAACCCGGGGGCCTCAAGGCTAGCGCCGTGAGGCGGCCTTAGCGAACGATAAACGAGTGTGATGCGATATACTGTGCGGAATCACCACGTCCAGAGCGCATGAGCAAAGCGGCCGCCCCACCCATCGAGCTCGCCAGCGCCGATCCTGACATCGCGCAGGAGATGACGCGCTGGCTGTCGCATCTCGGCGCCGAGCGGCGGCTGTCGCCGAAGACGCTGGAAGCCTATGGCCGCGACTTGCGGCAGTGCCTGGATTTCCTCAGCAATCATTGGGGCGAGCGCGTCACGCTCAAGCGCTTCGCGGCGCTGGAAGCCACCGACGTGCGCGCCTTCATGGCGATGCGCCGGGCCGACGATATTGCCGGCCGCAGCCTGATGCGCGCGCTGGCGGGCCTGCGCTCGTTCGGCCGCTTCCTCGAACGCGAGGGCAAGGGCAAGGTCGGCGCATTGTCGGCGATCCGCGCACCGAAGGTCGCCAAGAGCCTGCCAAAGCCGCTGCCGATGGCGTCGGCCAAGCGTCTCGCGGACGCCGACGAGCGCGCCGGCGAGGACCGCGAGACCTGGATTCTGGCGCGCGATGCTGCCGTCATGGCGCTGCTGTATGGCTCCGGCCTGCGCATCTCCGAAGCGCTCGGGCTCAAGCGCCGCGAGGTGCCGAAGCCGGGCGAAGGCGACGTGCTCATCGTGACAGGCAAAGGCAACAAGACCCGCATGGTGCCAGTGCTCCAGAACGTGCTCGCGCTGGTGCAGGAATATGTTGCGATGTGCCCGTATCCGCTGCCGGCGGAAGGACCGATCTTCGTCGGCGCGCGCGGCGGTCCCTTGAGCCCGCGCATCATCCAGCTCGCGATGGAGCGGCTGCGCGGCGCGCTCGGCCTGCCCGACAGCGCCACGCCGCACGCGCTGCGCCATTCCTTCGCCACGCATCTGTTGTCGCGCGGCGGCGATTTGCGCGCGATCCAGGAATTACTCGGCCATTCCTCGCTCTCGACCACGCAGGTCTACACCGGCATCGATTCCGAGCGGCTGCTGGAAGTCTATGCGAGCGCGCATCCGCGGCGCTGACACACTGACGTCATAACTTCCTTGCCTCTTGCGCGTCGCCCGCGGTTCGGTCAATCGTGGGGAACCGAGGCAGGAGGGATTTATGAGCGCACATGAAAGCATGGAGCATGCCGAGCACGCCGAGCACGCGTCCGGCTCGAACAAGAAGATCGCACTTCTGATCGCCGTGCTGGCGCTGTTCCTGGCGATTTCGGAGACGCTCGGCAAGGGCGCCCAGACCGAATCGATCAGCAAGAACGTCGAGGCCGCCAATCTCTGGGCGTTCTTCCAGGCCAAGAGCATCCGCCGCACCGTGGTGCTGACCGCGGCCGAGCAGGGCAAGCTCACGCTCGCCGGCGCCACCGACGACGCCATGAAGGCGACGGTGCAGAAGCAGGTCGACGACTGGACCAAGACCGCGCAGCGCTACCGCTCCGAGCCCGAGACCGGCGAAGGCACCGAACAGCTCGCCGAGAAGGCCAAGCATGCCGAGCACGAGCGCGACGAGGCGACCGCGAAATACCATCACTTCGAGCTGGCGTCCGCCGCCTTCCAGATCGGCATCGTGCTGGCCTCGGCCACCATCATCACCGGCATGATCGCGCTGGCCTATGTCGGCGGCATCCTGACGCTGGCCGGCCTCCTCATGACCGCGCTCGGCCTGTGGTGGCCGCATCTGGTGCATTTGCATTAGGGGAGTGAGCCGCGCGCTTGAAGCCACACCAATGGTGTCATGCCCCGCGAAAGCGGGGCATCCAGTACGCCGCGGCTCCCGGTTCTCGCCTTGCTGTCTCTGGGATACTGGATTGCCCGCCTTCGCGGGCAATGGCACCGGATAAGAGCTAGCGCGCCTGGTGCACGCTCTTGCGGAAGCGCTGGATCAGGCGGAGGGTGCGGGAGGACCAGCCTTCGCCGTTGCCGCCGATGATCTCCTTGATGCGCTGCTTGACGGGGTCGACCAGCTCATGGGCCTTGGCGCGCAGCTTCATGACGAGATCGTAGAGCCGCTCGAACCAGTGCATCTCCATGAGCTTGTCGCGCGTCACGTCGAACACGAAGGCGGTGACGCCGACGC
>NZ_JBFUES010000653.1:0-4412 GCF_056403875.1 Bradyrhizobium sp. P2_E8 | reverse complement strand
GGTCTTGCCGACCAGCGCCATGCCCTCGACTTCCGCGCCGCCGGGGAAATAGTCGCCGGAAAAGCCGCAGGTGACCTCCCTGCCTCCGAAGACGAGAGACCGGCCGACCGCTTCGGTGTGCTGATTGACGATCATGTCGCCACGCCACTTCCCGTTCCGGAACGTGTAGCTGCCGGTGTAGTAGAAATAGCTGTCGCCGCCCATGATGCGTCCGTCGCAGAGCACGACCACGCCCCTCGCCTGCCCGCGCTTGCCGTCACGCATTTCGATGTCGAAGATGTAGAGGCCGTTGACGACGCTGGCCTCTTCACCCGCTTCTGAGCCTTCCCCGGCCGACATCAGATCGCCTCCCCGGCAATGTCGATCCGCCGCGCCATTCAGTTCGGTACGTTCCGCTCGAGATCCTCGAGCCATGCCGCTGCGCTCGAATCCGACGGCGCGCGCCAGTCGCCACGCGGCGACAGCGAGCCGCCGGCCGAAACCTTCGGGCCGTTCGGCATGGCGGAGCGCTTGAACTGACTGAAGGCGAAGAAGCGGCGCAGGAACACTTCCAGCCAGCGGCGGATCTCGGGAAGATCGTAGGCCTTGCGCCGATCGTTCGGGAACGCCGGCGGCCATTCGCCCTTGGCGACATCCTTCCACGCCTGGAGCGCCATGAAGGCGATCTTGGACGGCCGCATGCCGAAGCGGAGCGTGTAGAACAGGTTGAAATCCTGGAGCTCGTAGGGGCCGACGGAAGCTTCGGTGCTCTGCGGTTTCTCGCCCGGCTTGACTGGGACCAGCTCGGGCGAGATTTCGGCCGACAGGATCGAGGCAAGCGTCCGATTGACGTCGTCGCTGAACTGCTGCGAGGCGATCACCCAGCGGATCAGATGCTGGATCAGCGTCTTCGGCACGCCCGCATTGACGTTGTAATGCGCCATCTGGTCGCCGACGCCGTAGGTGCACCAGCCCAGCGCGAGCTCGGAGAGATCGCCGGTTCCGATGACGATGCCGCCGTGATGGTTGGCAAGGCGGAACAGATAGTCCGTGCGCAGGCCCGCCTGCACGTTCTCGAAGGTGATGTCGTAGACCTTCTCGCCCTTGCCGAAGGGATGGCCGATATCCTTCAGCATCTGGGTTGCCGTGGTGCGGATGTCGAGCTCCTGCCAATTCGTCTGCAACGCCTTCATCAGCGCCAGCGCATTGCTCTTGCTCTCGCTGCCGGTGGCAAAGCCCGGCATGGTGTAGGCGAGGATGTTCTCGCGCGGCAGGCCGAGCAGGTCGACGGCCTTCGCGGCGACGATCAGCGCGTGGGTGGAATCGAGCCCGCCCGAGACGCCGATGACGACGCGCTTRGTGCCGGTCGCGCGCATGCGCTGCACGAGGCCGGCGACCTGGATGTTGTAGGCCTCGTAGCAATCCTGCTCGAGCAGGCTCTCGTCACTCGGCACGAACGGGAAGCGCTCGACCTTGCGCAGGAAGCCGACGTCGGAGGCCGGCGGCTTCAGCGCGAACGTCACCTTGCGGAAGAACGCCTCGCGCTGCCGGCGGTTGTCGTCGAACGTCCCCATCAAGGCGCGCTCCTGCCTGAGCAGGTCGAGATCGACGTCGGCGAACGTGATCTGGCCCCCCTGGCGGAACCGCTCGCCTTCGGCCAGCAGCACGCCGTTCTCGTAGATCGAGGTCTGGCCGTCCCAGGCCAGATCGGTGGTCGATTCCCCTGCCCCGGCGGCGGAATAGACGTAGGCCGCGAGGCAGCGCGCCGAGGTCGACTGGCACAGCAGTGCGCGCGAGCGCGCCCGGCCAATCGTGATCGGGCTGCCCGAGAGGTTGATCAGCACGCTGGCGCCTGCAAGTGCGAGCTCCGAGGCCGGGGTTACCGGGATCCACATGTCCTCGCAGATCTCGACGCCGATAGTCAGGCCCGGAACGTCCTCCGCCGCGAACAGCAGATCGACGCCGAAGGGCGCGCGCAGATCGCCGATCGCGATCACCTCACCGGCGATGCCGGCACCGGAGGCGAAATGCCGTCCCTCGTAGAATTCGCGGTAGGTCGGCAGGTAGCTCTTGGGTACCACGCCGAGCAAATTGCCGCGATGGATGACGACGGCGCAATTGTAGATGCGATGGCCAAAGCGCAGCGGCGCGCCGACGATCAGAACGGTCATCAATGCAGCGGAGGCCTCGACGATGGCAGCGAGACCGCGCTCGACCGCATCGAGCAGCGGGTCCTGCTTCACCAGATCTTCGATCGCATAGCCGGACAGGCACAGCTCGGGAAACACGGCAACCGCCGCCGACTGTTCGTGGCAGGCATTGGCCGCCGCCAGGATGGCCTTGGCATTGGCCGAGGGATCGGCGACGTGGGAGGTGGTCACGCAGGCTGCCACGCGCGCAAATCCATGGGCGTAGATCGAGTGGAACGTCATCGAGCGCAGTACCTCTAATTTCTTCCCGGCCGGCCGCAGCCGTCAGCTCCGCACCTATGTAGCCCATCGATCTGGCCCCGTGCAGGCCATCCGCCATCATGCATAACGGATTTGCGCCTCGCTCTGGCGGGCGAGCTCAGGCGCTGCGGGCCAGGACGCCGGTCAGATCGTTGCGCAGCCACTCGGCGATCCGGGGCCAGGCATGCGCGTGGGTCCGCGCGCCCATGAACAGGCCGAGGTGATTGCTCGGCTCGGAGGCCGCTGCAATGAAGGCTGGCGGCGTGCCGACAAGGCCGGCGGTGGCGAGCGCCTGCGTCGCCGGTACCACTTCGTCGTCGAGCCCGGCCAGCATGAAGATCGGCGCCTTGACGTCCTTCAGATCAATCGCGCGGCCGAGCGCCACGAAGTTGCCGCCGGCAATCCGGTTCTCCCGGAAAATCCGGTTGACGATCTCGAGGTAATAAGCGCCCGGCAGATCGAGCGTCTCCACGTTCCACTGGTCGAAGCGCGCGAGCAGCGCCGCGCCTTCCTCGTTGGACAGCCCCTTCTGCAAGGCGACTGCGATATCCTCGCGGCTTGGCGTCCTGGACCAGAAGCGCAGCATCTCCTCGCCACTGACATTGCCGCCGCCACGCGCGACGAGCTGGTCGTAGACCATTCCCGGCGCGTTGCGGGCGAGCCGGGATAGCGCGGAATCGATCGACAGGTCGACCGGAGCGCCTGCTAGCACCAGCCGTCGCACCTTGGCCGGAAAGCGCGCCGCGTAGAGCAGCGACAGCCAGCCACCCTGGCACAGGCCGACGAGATCGACCGGCGCGCCGATCTCGTCGATGGCAACGTTGAGATCGGACAGATAGCTGTCGATCGAGAGATAGCGCATGTCCGGAGTGGCCGAGCGCCAGTCGGTGAGATAGACCCGGTCGATGCCGCCATTTTGCAGCGACTGCACCACGCTGTGGCCCGGTGCAAAGTCGGCGATCAGGGCCCGATGCAGCGCATAGGGTGCGCAGACCAGCGCCGGCTGGCCGGATCGGTTCTTCGTGCAATCGCGCAGGCGCATGGTCGCAAGCTCCAGCGCGACCGTGTTGGGCGTCGTCCACGGCAGGCTGCTGTCGGCCGGCTCGGCCGGCCCGCGCTCCATCCACCAGAAACAGGCGTCCATGGCGAGCCGCGCCGCCGCAAACGGCCACAGCAGCGGATCGCCAGGGACATGATCCGGCCCGCCTAGCTGTTTGCCTGTCTTCTCCGCCATGGCTATCTCGCGATTCTCACAGGAATGCCTCGAAGCTGATCACGGAAATGCCGAGCTCGCCAAAACTGCGATGGGCCGCGGCGACGGAACCGTCGAGGTCGATGCCACGGCAGGCATCCTCGATCACCACGACTTCGAACCCGGCCTTGCGGGCGTCCTCTGCCGAAAAGCGGACGCAGAAGTCGAGCGCGAGCCCCGCGACGAAGACGGTCTTCAACTCGCGCTCGCGCAAGTACCCGAGCAGGCCCGTCGGTGTCCTGTGGTCGTTCTCGAACAGCGCCGAATAGGAATCGATGCCGCGGCGAAAACCCTTGCGCACCACCAGGCTCGCCCGGGTGACGTCCAGCCCGCCATGGAATTCGGCGCCCGCCGTGCCCTGCACACAATGCGTCGGCCAGAGCACCTGGGTGCCGTAGTCCAGCTCGATGGTCTGGAACGGCTGCTTGCCCGCATGGTTCGCCGCGAAGGAGACGTGGTCGTTTGTATGCCAGTCCTGGGTCAGCACCACATTGGCGAATTTTTGGGCGATACGGTTGATGGCGGGCACGACTTTCTCGCCACCGGGCACGGCCAGCGCCCCGCCGGTGCAGAAATCGTTCTGGACGTCGATCACCAGCAGCACGTCGCGGTCGGAAATCTTCATCGCAAGGCCCCATTCCATCTGCCCGGCGCGACCGGCGCTGGGCGCTCCCTCCAATGTCGATCTTCCGGCGCGGCTTCGCAACCACCGACTCCGTATGGCCATATCG
>NZ_JBFUES010000652.1:0-4420 GCF_056403875.1 Bradyrhizobium sp. P2_E8 | reverse complement strand
GTATAGCTCTGGCCGGTGATGTTATAGATGTAGTTGTCCTGGCTGTGGTCGGCGTTCTGGACGTAGGCCTTGGTCTTTACGCCGTTGGTGTAGAGCGTCGTCGAGTAGTAGCCGTCGGCCTTCTGCACGATCTCGCTGGTGATGACGCCCTTGGCGTCGTACACGTCGGTGCTCTTGGTGCCGTCCGTGGCGATGTGGACCATGCTGGTCTTCACGCCGGCGGAATAGGCGATGCTGTCCGTGGAGCCGTCGGCATAGACGACCTTTGTCGAAACCGGCAGGCCGTTGGTAATGCCGGTGTTCGATGTCGACAGCAGCTTCCCCGTCGAGTCGTAGATGACCGTCTTGCTCCAGGTGGAAGCCGAGGTCGTGATCGAAAAGGAATAGCCGCCCTGAATCGCCGCCAACGCTTTTGCGTAATGCGACATGATATAGGTCATCGTCGAATCGGAGGCGACCGGCAGCGTGTGGGTATCGGTCAGTGTGATCGTCTGCAGCGAGCTCGAATCGTTCAGATCCGAAAGCTGGGCCACGATGCTGGCGGCGGTTCCGCTGACATTGGCGGGGCCGTTGGCGGCCGCCGGCGGCGTGGTCGGCGCGTCGATTTCGATGATGAGCGGATGATCGCTGAGCGGGACAGTGATCGAGCTGACGTCGGTGTAGGTTGCGATCGGCGTGGTGCCGTTCATGGGGTCGTAGACGTTCACCGAGTGATGCACGCTGCCGAGGTTGACCGAAACGGTCTGCGTCGGGTTCGAGATTTCGGTGGAGGTGCTCGCATCCCAGACTTTCGGCTCGGCCCAGACGACGAGGTCGTAAGCGCCGTTGCTCTTGCCCAGCACCATGCTGTTGCCCGAGGCCGGCATGTTTCCAAGAGAATAGTTCAGCGAGCCAGCCGGCTGATTGCCGCCCTTTCCATCGTCGCTCAGGATGGTTGTCAGGTTGTGGATCGCCGTGGCGGCCAGCTTGGGTGTTCCGTCGGAGTTGAACAGGCCAAAATGGTCTTCGGGGTTGGTGTCGCTGCTCGAGTTCCGGTCCAGCAACTCATAGAGATAGGTGGTGCTGACGCCGGCCTTGTAGGCATCGACCAGCGTGTTGAGAATTGATTTGGCCTGGACGTTCTCGTTTACGCCAAGATACGGCGTGTTGGCCTGCGTCGTATAACCGGTCTCGGTGATGACGAAAGGCTTGCCGGGGTCGGCGGACCCGACTGCGCTAAGCGTTGCCGCCAGCGAGTCCTCTGGGTTGGTGCCCGTGCTGACATAGGCGTGAGCATTGGCATAGTCGGATGAACCCGACATGTCCCCGAGCTGCGAGTACCCTGCCGGGTCATTGTAGCCGAGCGACAGATTGTACACGGGAATGCTGGCGAGCGAGGCGTCGCCCTTGATCGCGTGATAGAAGTCGCTCTGGAACTGGGCAGCCGCAGCGAGGCTCGAGCTGCCGTTGTAGCTGAAGGGTTGGCTGTTGGCTTCGTTGAGGCCTTCGACCGCAACGATGCTGCCCGGATGACTGGCCTGGAAGCTGTCGAGCTGCACGATGTACTGCTGCAGACCGGCGCTACCGGTGGCAGGCAGTCCGGATGAAACCACCATGTCGAACTTGTAGCCGGCGGACGCCAGTCCATCGAGGACCGGTTGCGCGTTGGCGTTCGTCGTCAAGCCATCCCGCAGATGAGTGATGCCGAGATACTTCAGGTCATCGATCATGAGCGCGAGATTGTTGTATCCGCCCCATGCGTATCCCACGTGCGCGTTGACGCCAATGGAACTCACGAACGCGCTTGCGGAGAGAACGGTCTGATCGGCAGCTGTTGTCATTGCACACTCGAATTTCAAGGCAGACAGAATCTGTCGCGGGTTCTACCGTTCAACTGTCTACTTTGGGGTGTTGAATTCGGGTAAAAGTCGAAGCAACCATTCTACGGAACATGGCCGCTGTCGCTCTCTCCGCTTGATGTCATCGTGTTGGAGTACGATGGCGTGAGAAGGGCGGTTTCATGTTTTCTTACCGCGATGATCGCGTTTGCCGAACATATGCGCACGTTGTCTGAAGCGTTGCGACGACGACATCGCGAATGTCCTGTTAATATTTGACGACAGAGTCTTCTCTWGGCGCGGAAACGCAGTCTCGAATCTGCAAACCGTTTCATCAGATGCACGGCAAATCAGCAAAGAGAGGCGATTGTGCACGACCTCGCCACCGCGCAGACTCATGCACCCCGCATTTTTACGGAAGGTGAATCGTGCGTGCGCGCGGCAACGCCTGTGGTTAGCGACTGCTTAGGATCGAACGCCGCGTTGAAATGACGCAGAAGATTCGATCGATGCAACGGCGCGCAATCGAGAGCGACGGCCGCGTCACGAGAACGAGGAGGAGACGACTCAGTCGTTGTCGCCACGAGACCGGCTTATGCCGATGCTGAAGAAATTCTAAATGCGAGCGCATCGCGTCGCGATCAGCCCGCGACGTTCGAACGTGGCAACGTAGGAAAAATGCTCCGGTGCGGTGACCGGCATACTACGCCACCAGTTGTTCCCGACGCTTGTGGGCAACGGGCGTGATGCCGCGGCACCGTTGGACGGCAAAAGACCGCATATGGATCGCAACGGCGGGTACCACCCAGGCGGGAAGGGCCCGCTGCGAATGTGGCACACGCAATTTGCAAGCCGGTCGCTGTGTCCCTCGCGGAAATCGCGTGGTTCCGTGCTTGGATCTTCATTTGTCTTTAACGCTGAAAGCCGGGATCCGTGCGGGTACGGCAGGGCTGCGCGATATCGCAGCCTCGATTGTGACGGATTGCCGCTATGTTCGCCGGCTCATGGGGCAGCGGTCATGATCCCTTATTACTCTATATATTGTCGCGCCCGCGATGAATGTTCCGTTTGCGGCTCGACGGCGAGGGAACAGTGGGAACTCGATGGCGGATTGAACGCCGGGTGGTTCGGCTTAGTCGCGCCGTCGCGGCATCAGGAAATCGCCGCGCCATGCGATCAACAGGGTTGCGATCCCCGCGATGACGATTTTGCCGATGAGCCAGATCATGGATTGTGAAGGGAAGGCCGAGAAAGATCCGATCAGGACCGCGGCGGCCGTCGCTTCGATCGCGAGCGTCCAGCGTGGAACCGCACCGAACCGGATGGTCGGGCGGCTGGCGAACAGGATGATGATTGCCGTTGCAATCGCCGCACCCGCGACTGCGCCGGAGGGCGACACGCCAGTGGCAATCGCGATCGCGGAAGCAACGGCCACCAGGGCCAGTTGACCCGTCGCGACCATTACGAGCCAGGTCGCCRATTTATTGAGATGCGGGATGACCGCGAGCGTCGCCTGCAGGTGGATGTGCAGGAAATAGAACGCCGCCACGGCCGGTGCGACCGCAAGGAAGCTGTCCAGGCCTTCCTGCGGCACCAGAATCCGGCCGGCATCCGGAACGAAGCCGATCAGGCCGCCGAGCATCACGAGAGTCGTGCAAATCATGAAGTCGAACATCCGCGCGGTCGACTGTCTGGCTTGCTGGTCGGTGCCGTGCTCGAAATCGGCAACGACTTCCGGATAGCTCACGGTGTGAATGGCGGCGTTGAGCACCCAGAATGGTCGCTGCAGCAGATCAAGCGCGATCGAGAATCCGGCTCCGGCCCCCGTCGCGCCGAGGCGCCCGATAACGATGAAGCGGAACAACACGGGCACCGATAGGTGGATGACGGAGGCGCCCGCGGCGAGCATGCCGTAGCGGCAGAAATTCGCCCAGTCCGCCAGCATGGTCCGCCAGCGCACGCGCAGCACCGGCGCGCGATGCGCGATCAGGCCGGCGACGAAGCCGAACGCCTGGCCCGAAGCAATGCCGAGCAGCGTAGCTTCCGCTGTCCGATACAGCGCAGCTCCCGCGACGGCGCCGGCAAGCAGGATGCTGGCCCGCAAGATCATGAGAACCGCCGACGCGCCGAGCCGGTCCGACAGGCGGATCACCATGAAATACATGTCGGTCATGCCCTGAAGCACCGCGACTGCGAGGCCAAGCACGACAACGCCCGGCGCCAGCGTGCTGAGCCGCGAGGCCGTGCCGCCAACAGCAACCAGCGCGACGGCACTCAGCAAGCCCGCGGCGAACAATGACCAGCGCAATCTCGCCGCAYCGTCGCCCTTTGCCGCGGCCAGGAAGCGAAGGCCGGCCAGCTGCAGCCACTCGAACATCAGGACGCAGAGCAGCTGGCTTGAAGCGAGCGCCAGCGAGAAGTTGGTGTAGTCGGCCGGCGGCAGCAGATGGCTGATCGCGAAGATCAGGGCGATTGCCGCTGCACTCTGATAGACGTAGCTGGCAAGGGCGATCAGGCGTATCATGTTCGGCTGGGGCAGCTTTGCTGGAGACGCCGGAAGGTGGCGAAGACCGCACTGCCTGCGCTGACGAGGGCCACGGGCC
>NZ_JBFUES010000651.1:0-4425 GCF_056403875.1 Bradyrhizobium sp. P2_E8 | reverse complement strand
CCGCGAGTCCGTCCAGTCGACGTTCGCGCAACGCTCTACCCACATCGTCATTGCGAGCGGAGCGAAGCAATCCAGAGTTCCTCCGCGGAAACATTCTGGATTGCTTCGCTCCGCTCGCGATGACGAGGAGGAGGCAAAGTGTCTCTCTCTGACACCACTCCCGCGGAGCCTCCCCCTCACCCCAACCCTCTCAGCGCGAGCGAAGCTCGTCGCGCCCGCAAGAGGGGCGAGGGAGAACACCTTCATTGATCCGGGCGCGGCTGCGGCTGCGCCTCTTCGGTCGGCAATGCCGCACGCTCCCAGCCGTCGGTGCCATAGGGATACCAGGCGATGTTGGAATAGCCGTACGCCAATGCACGCTTGGCGGCGTTCCAGGACATCCAGCARTCGGCCAGGCAATAGATCACGAGCAGCGCGGCCTTGTCGCCGCGCGACGCTTGCGCGAGGCCGCGCCGCAAATAATCGTCCATGGCTGGCGGCAAATTCCCGTAGCCGGTATCCGGCAGCCACAGGCTGCCGGAAATGTTTCTGCGCGGCGCATCGCGCCAGACGGTGCCTTCGGGAAGATTCTTCGGCTTCGGCGCGCGCGGCATCACGTCGATGAACGCGCCGCTCTTCGCGCGCCAGATCGCCTCGGCTTCGGCTGTGGTGAGCACGCGCGCGCCGGCAAGCGTCGCCGGCACCGGCGCGCGGTAATTGTCGGTGCGATAGCCCGCGGGCTCGAACGGCTCCTGCTGCTGCGCCCATGCCGGCGCCGCCAGGACGGCGGCGACCAGCGCAGCGGCAACGCGCCGCCTCATGGCGCCTTCTTGGCCGTCTCCGCGCCGAGTGGCCGGTCGCTCTCGTCCAGCAAGGGAACGCCGAAGTCGAGCAGGATCTTGTTGATCTCGCCCTGGTTCTCCTGGATCAGCTTGTTGAGCTGCCGCTTCCAGTTCTGGTCGGCGGGACGCACGCCCATGCCGATGCGATAGACCAGCTTCGGACCGGTGGTTTCCTTCACCAGCGGCGTGACGTGGAGCGAGCCGGCCTTCTTGGCATAGAAGCCAGCCATCGGTCCCCACAGCACGCCGGCGTCGATCTTGCCGGCCGAGAGGTCATCGATCATCGCCTGCGCGGAATTGTCGAAGCGCGTATCGATCATCAGCGGATAGGGTTTTGCGTCGCCCATCAGGCCGGCGATCGCCATGTTGGTCGCAGGCGGCGTGCCGGCGACGATGCCGACATGCTTGCCCTTCAACTTCGGGTCCTCAAGCGTGTCGACGTCCTCGAGCCCGCTGCCGGCCTTTGCGACCAGCGCATAGGTCGTGCGGTAGTAGGGATTGGTGCCCTGCACGAGGTCGTCGCCTTGCGGGAAGCCCATGATGACGTCGCAGCGATGCGCGCCCAGCGTCATCCGCACGAAGCCTGTGGCCTGCGGGAAGAAGACGTAGTCGAGCTTCTTCCCGAGCTTGTCGGCGAACAGCTCGGCGAGCTTGTTCTCGAACCCCTCGCCCTTCTCGTTTGAGAACGGCAGATTGCGCGGATCGGCGCAGACCCGCAGCACCTTTGGGTCGACCAGCTCGAACGAGAGGTCTCCGGTCTCGCTGGTCTGCGCCATGGCGACGTCGCCCAGCGCACAGGACGCAACCAGACCCCACAGCAAGAACAACCAGCGACGATGTCGTCCGGCCTCCGTCATCGCGCTTCCTCCTCGTTTTGTTTGAATGTTATCCATGCAACGCATGACGCGCCATGTTTTGCCAAACTTTGTGCTGGCTTCCCTTTGTTACAGTGCAATGCAGCAAACCCTTTGAACTGAGGCGGAAAAGTGTCTCACATCGCTTCAAGGATCGCCGCCCTGACCCTGCTCGGGATAGCGACGCTAGCACGCACGGAAGCAGCCGAATTGCCTGTAAGCGAAGTCGCGCCGGGAATCTTCGTACACTCCGGGACCATCGCCCTGATGACGCGCGAGAACGAGGGCGACATCGCCAATGTCGGCTTCATCGTAGGCGCTGATGCGGTTGCCGTGATCGACACCGGCGGCAGCCTCCGCGAAGGCGAGGCGCTGCTGGCGGCCGTGCGGGCTCGCACCGAGAAGCCGATCCGCTACATCATCAACACCCACGGCCATCCCGACCATGTCTTCGGCAATGCGGCCTTCCTTGCGGAAGGAACCAGCTTCGTTGGCAACAGCAAGCTGCCGCAGGCCCTGGCAACGCGCGGGCCCTACTATCTCGACAATTTCAGACGCATCATGGGCGGCGAGCTAATCGATCCCGTGAAGATCGTACCGCCCACCCTGCTCGTGTCGGACACGATGACGCTCGATCTTGGATCGCGCCGCCTGACCTTGCGGGCCTGGCCCGCCGCGCACAGCGACAGCGATCTGACGGTGTTCGACGAGACGACCAAAACGCTGTTCACGGGCGACCTCGTCTTTCTCCGCCACATTCCGGTCATGGACGGCAGCATTCGCGGCTGGCTTGCCCTGCTCAAGGAGCTTGAAACGGTTCCGGCAACCCGCGTCGTTCCCGGTCACGGCCCCGTGAGCGATTGGCCTGCGGCGCTCGCCGATGAACGACGTTATCTCACGACGATGCTGTCCGACGTCCGCACACTCAACAAGAAGGGCGCGTCGATCCGAACCGCCGCGGACAAGGCAGCTGAATCGGAACGGACGCACTGGCAGCTGTTCGACGACTACAACGCCCGCAACGCAACCGCAGCATTTTCGGAAATTGAATGGGAGTAGCGGGCGCGCTACGCTATGCCAGGATCAGCTTCGCGGACCCTGACTGCTTCGTCCGCACGGGACCATGACCATGACGGGATGCATACGCCGCCTGCCCCTGATCGCCCTGCTCCTCGCCTTCGCTGTGCCGACGAATGCCGAGGAGGCCTACGATCCCTGGCCGGGTCTGGTGCAGGACATTTTCAGCAACCGTCCCATGAGCGACGGCGCCGACGTGATCGGCATCGAGATGCCGTATCGCGCCGAGGATGCGGCCATCGTGCCGGTGACCCTGCGCAGCAAGCTCTCGCCGGGCGATGCCCGCCGCATCCGTTCGATCACGCTGGTCATCGACCGCAACCCGGCGCCGATGGCGGCGAAGTTCGAGCTCGGGCCGGATGCCAATGTCAGCGAGATCTCCACGCGCGTGCGGGTCAACAACTACACCGACGTCCACGCGGTGGCCGAGCTCAGCGACGGCCAGCTCTACGTGTCGAAGACCTATGTGAAGGCCTCCGGCGGCTGCTCCGCGCCGGCTGGAAAGAATGTCGAGGAAGCGAAGAACCGGCTTGGGCAGATGCGCTACCGGCAATTCGCGCGCGAGGACGCGCCGGCGAGCCGCGTCCGCGAGGCGCAGATCATGATCGGCCATCCCAACAATTCCGGCCTGCAAATGGATCAGGTCACGCAGCTCTATATTCCCGCCTTCTTCGTCAACCAGTTGAAGCTGACGCAGGACGACAGCCCCGTTCTGTCGATGGAAGGCGGCATCTCGATCTCCGAAGATCCCAATCTGCGCTTCATCTACGTGTCGAACGGCGCCAAGCGCTTCCGCGCGGAAGCCAAGGACACGGATGGGCACGTGTTCCGCAATGAGTGGGACGTGGAGAAGCCGGGGACGTAGTCGCGAGGCTTGCGCTGACTTACCCTCTCCCCTTGTGGGAGAGGGTGGATCGCCGCGTAGCGGCGAGACGGGTGAGGGGTATGCTTCCGCGAGCGACACTCTCAAACGACTGAGCGTGAGGAGAGATACCTCTCATCCGGCGCCATAGCCGATGCGAAGCATCGGTGTTCTCAAGAACGGCGGCCGAAGGCCGCCTTCGCCACCTTCTCCCACAAGGGGAGAAGGGATTGCACCGTCTATGCGGCGCTAAATCAGAAACACCTCACCTCGGCCTCGGCCTGCGCCCGCCTCAAATCATTCACCGCCGAATTCGCCTGCTCCGAGGTGCGAAACTGGACGCCGAGATTGCCGCGGACCTGGGACATGCTGAGCGCGGTCTCGGCGGTGACGTAGCGCTCATAGGTGACGATCGAGGCAACCACGTCGATCGAGCAGGAACATTGCTCGATCGCGGCCCGTGTCTCGCCATTGGCCTTCATGCAGCCATAGACGTACTCCGCACGCGCCGACGTCGGATAGTCGTTGGCCTCCTCGGCGCGCGCCGTGGACACGGCCGCCACCAGCACCGCCAATGCGGCGACAATCGGTCGTAGCTGTCCCGCCAGATTCATGAGCGTCCTCCCGCTGGTTGCGACGAAAGCTATGCTATGCGTATTGTCCTGAAAAGCACTCCCTTCGAGGAAACGGCTCACAAGGTGATGAGAGCACTTGGTCGAACATTGGCGCTCGCGGTGACGCTGGCGCTGACACAGGTCGCAAGCGGCCGCGCCGCGGATAGCATCCGCCTTGCGGTGCAGAAGACCGGAAC
>NZ_JBFUES010000650.1:0-4425 GCF_056403875.1 Bradyrhizobium sp. P2_E8 | reverse complement strand
GAGCTACTTCTCTCCCGACCTTTTGTTTCAGGCTCATGTACGTGATGAACCGTATCAGGCCAGCGTCAGCCACGGCGTAAATGGTGCAAGGTAATCTCCGGCGGGCAATTGAGGCGCACGGGAACAACGCTCGAGCCCGCACCAACGGAGGTATAGCCGATCATATCTCTGTACTGCCAAGGCCCAGCCCCCATCCGTCTTGGCAGCACTGCCTCGAGCTTGATGGGAATGGATCCGGGGAGACAAATCTGACCGCCGTGGGTGTGTCCGCTCAGCATCAGATCGAAGTTGGCATGCGCAGCCTGACGATAGACCTCCGGTGTGTGAGACAACAAGATCGAGAACTCACCGCGGGGTATCGAGAGGGCGGCTTTTTCGATGTTGTCCACTCTGAAGAAATGTGCATCGTCGATTCCCGCCAGATAGATCCGTTGGTCCTTGCGAACGATTGGTTCGCATTCATTGAGCAGCACGCGAATGCCCATGGCTTCGAGCCCGGGAACCATCTGAATCGTATCGTGGTTGCCGAGCACGGCATAGATTGGCCGTTTCAGATGAGTTGCCACTCGCGCGACACCATCCAGCGCGGGCTGGAACGGCCCAACAGTCCGCCCCCGATAATCGCCTGTTAGGACGCACACATCGTACTGCATGCTGCCAACCAGCTCGACGAGCCTGTTCATGGCAACTTCATTCATGTCCACGTGAAGGTCGCTAACGTGGAGAATGGTGAAGCCCTCAAAGGGGGGCGGTAGTGTCTTGAAGCTCATTTCGTTTCGTTTGACTAGAATGCGTTCTGCATTCTGTCGTGCACGCCAGTAGAGCCCCGTTGCCTTCAGAACATTTCGAATGATCCACTCGGCCCAAGATGAGTTTTCAAGGTGAAAAAATGTGAGGCCCTGGCCAAATACCTGAGCTTCGTGATCTCTCTCAATCCCCAATCGCTGCCGGGCATGGAGCGGCCCGAGACGGATCTCGAGTTTGCGCAGAATTTCTTCGTCCACCAGCTAGTCCTTTTGAGCGGCCTTAACCGTGTGATCGAAAGCTCCACGGAGCGTCGCTGCGCGTATTGAAAGTTATGGAATGATCCAGACGAGGTCCGCTCCGGTGCACTCAGCGGACAAACAAAGTTGTAAATCTGAACGTCAGCGGTGGGCCAACAGGCGACATGGCACACCACAGCAAAAACATCCCGGCGATTGGCCGGGATCGATACTTCACGCCTTGTTCGTAAACCAAATCGTTGGAGCTCCCGCCACTCCCGCATTCTGCATGGCATTCTTCAATTCAGCACTCTCCGCGAAGGCTTGCGCAGCTTCAATCGTRGCRAACTCGTGAGTTACTGTGATGTCATTGGGATTTTCGACKGCTCGGTAGACAGCCTCGGCTGTTACGCCCTTCGCCTTCTGAACCGGAGCAAAATCGTCGTAARCCTTCCGCCAGGTCTTGTAGTCGGAAACCGTGTGYCTAACAAACATAGTCGTCATCAGAYGTTCCTCCCTGACTGGTCGTAACAATCTTTCCACGAACGCTTGAAACAGCACTTCCAGTAGCACCAGCATAATACTGGCCACGGCTTGGAGCTATTCGTTTCCGGGTTGCACTGATGCCAACGTTGGCGTGATGTCCGATCACACATCCCGCCGCGGCGCCGAGCTTGCCGTGTCCGGCCATGTGGCCAGCGACCCCGCCGACGATGGCGCCCTTGATGCATCCTTTGGCTTCCACCGGCGAGGCCAAGGCGAGTGCGGACAGGCACGCAATGGCCAAGATCGTTTCGCACGAGCATAGCCCCGCCTTTTGGGGGCTTGGGGCGGGGCCACGCAGGCCGCGCTTGCGCGCGAACCTGCTGGCCCAACCGGGGCCGACCGGGCTCGTTCCCTTTGGCGCACCTCGGAAGGTTCTTCGTGCGCGAATATTGAAGACTCCGGCTGCGGACGGCGTATGATCGGCCGCGGGGATTTGAGGGATGACTGCCTCGACCAAAGAGCGTCCGATGTGTCCTGTGTGCAAGCACCGGATGGCGTTGGCGCGCATCTCTCCCGGCCCCCGCGGATTCGATGAGCGCACCTTCGAGTGTTCGACTTGCGAGCGTACCGAAGTGGTCCGCTTCGCCGTGGATCCGATGCAGACGGACGCGGTCGGCTGGCTCGCCGGTGAGCTGAAGCCGCCAAACTGAAATTCGCTGTAAGTGGGGGTGGCGTGATGGACGAGGACTTTTGCAAGGAACAGACGCAACGCATTCGCGCTTTGGCCGAGCGGGCCGATCCCTTCACCAGGCGCCGCCTGTTGGCATTGGTCGGCCGATACGCCCCCAGGGTGGCCGGTCCCTTGAAGGCTGCGGAGCGGCCCCTGCCAGTGCGCGCCACGCCGCCGGCGTCGATCCTCTCGGGGTCGGGCGAGGCGTGACCAGCGCCATCGAAGTCCGGTGCGACGCTTGCGACGGCGTGGTGTCCCTGCCCGCGTGGGAGTCCGACCCTGGCCGCAGGACCTATCCGGGCCGCTGCGTGAAGTGCGGAGGCAAGGGCCGTATGCCGGCGAAGTCCGAGTGAGGTGCGGCTGTCCGGATGGACCTTCGCGTCGACGTACGCTTTCGTGCCTTCGACAAACGCTTGGATGAGGGTGCCCGGAACGAATCACACCTCCCGGCGCTTGAATCCTGACTCGTTGTACATGGCACCTATGAATTGAGGAGGCGAGAATGGTCCTGATAGGACTTGGCGCTCTGCTCGTTCTTGGCGGAATCTTGTACATGGCACGCGCTACTATTTGGCGGGGATCGCTTAGTCGGCCCACTGGCGATACATTGGAGYCGACGCGGCGCGGCGTGGGATTCTTGGGGGTCGGAGCGAACTGGCCGGGCATTGTCCTTATGGCAATCGGTGCCGTTCTGTTGGTGTTGGGGGCCGGCCTCTAGCCTCAGCCACCCGCCGAGCTGCCGGCCTGGGCCATTTCAATTTGCCACCTTGCTGGTTTCGTGACGACGGTAAGCCGTTGTATTCCAGTCAATCGACCAAAGGCCGGAATTCCGCAAGAGCAGCCCTCGGTCCGCTCAGGGTTAAAAGCGTCGTTCTAGTCGCCTTTAGTCACTTCCGGTCCGCCCGGATTGACGGACCATTGGGGACCCGCCCATGGGCATCGCGTGGGGGTGATCCTTGGGCGGTCCAATCGCGTACCGCCTATTTTCATGTGTGCTACCTAGTTCTGTAGCAAGATGGTCAGGAGAAGCCGATCATGACTGACGATCAGGTCAATCTCGTCGTTCAGCACCTTTGCGAGCAATTGCACTTGGCCCTCCGATTGAAGGGTAGCGAGGCACATCCACCAAACGCCAAGGATATTGGATTTGATCCTGCCTCTGTAAGAACTGTATTGCTGACCGGGTTACGTTCGGCGGGTGTCACGATCCACAAAGAGGCAGCCGGGGCGAGCGAAGAGCCGCCGTGTTCCTAAACGCAAAACGCGGGACAGAAGCCCCGCGCCAATGTCTCAGTTGGGTCAAAATGCGAAGAACTCAACCTGAGCAAATTTGGTCTGCCATGCCTCGGTGAGCGGACCTCGGTGAGGTGCGCCGCCACTTCGGTGATGGGCCAACAGCTGCCCTTCCTCCGCGCTCAGCTCGTGACGTTTCACCGCGCCCAGCGCACGCCATTTTGAGATAGACTGGAACAGCCTTAGCGCTGAAGACGAGAGCCGGGAGGAGCCCATGGATATCGGGGCCTGGCTGTGTGATCTGGGGCTGGGACAGTACGAGCAGGCGTTCCGGGAGAACGACATTGATGCCGAGGTCCTCATGGACCTAACGGCCGAGGATCTGATCGGGCTTGGGGTCGTCTCGATCGGCCATCGCCGCAAGCTGCTCGCCACCATTGCTGCACTGCGCGCCGGCTCAATGTCGGCTACCACCCTTATTCCGGCCGTACCTACCGCCACCTCTGGWAACGCTTCGCTTGCACCCGAGGCCGAGCGCCGCCAACTCACCGTGATGTTTGTTGACCTGGTCGACTCGACCGCGCTCGCGGCACGGCTCGATCCGGAGGAAATGGCCGAAGTCCTGCGGACCTATCAGAGCGCGGTGGCGGGCGCGATCGGAAGATTCGAAGGGCATGTGGCGAAGTACATGGGAGATGGTGTGCTGGCCTATTTCGGCTACCCGCGCGCCCATGAGGATGAGGCCGAACGCGCGGTGCGGGCCGGCCTCGCGGCGGTCGCGGCGGTGCACGGCCTGGGATCGGCGCCTGGCGAGACGCTGGCGGCGCGCGTCGGCATCGCGACCGGGTCGGTGGTTGTCGGCGAGTTGATCGGCGAAGGCGCGGCGCGCGAGGAGACGGTGGTCGGCGATACCCCGAACCTCGCGGCGCGGCTGCAAGCCCTCGCCGAGCCGGGCACGGTGATGATCTCCGCCCGCACCCGCGAGCTCATTGG
>NZ_JBFUES010000649.1:0-4430 GCF_056403875.1 Bradyrhizobium sp. P2_E8 | reverse complement strand
GCCCAACGTTGCGACAGGCGGGGCGCATGTGACAGTCGCGCTTGGCCAGGTTCATCCGGCGCATCCGCCCCTCACGCCTCGTCCAGCACCTCGAACAACTCCTCCACCCGCTCGAACGGCGCATCACGCATCTGGCTGTGATAGACGACGCGATCGCCGTCGCGCTGGAGTGACTTTCCTCTCGACTTCCGCAACCGTCCGGGCAGGAACGTTGCGGCGACCGCCCCGAGGCCGACGTCGAGGCGGATGATGCCCCTTCGCTTGCATTCGAGCCTGAGCTTCGCTGCGGCGAAGAAATCGCGCGCGACTTTCGGCAGCGGGCCGAAGCGGCGGGAGGTCTCCTCTTCGAGGTCGACGAGGTCGTCCTCGCTGCCGCATCTTGCGGCGCGCGCATAGAGTTCGAGCCGCACAGGCTCGGAGTGCACATAGGCTTCGGGCAGCATGTCCGCGACCGGCAGGTTCAGGTCGGGCACCCACACCGCGGCCCGCTCCTCATCGGCCTTCTCCGAGGCCATTTTCAGCAGGTGGCTGTAGAGTACGGGCCCGAACACCTGGACGTGGCCGGATTGCTGCTCGGAAAACAGGTCGCCCGCACCTCTGAGATCGAGATCGCGCTCGCTGATGGCAAAGCCGGCGCCCGGCCGGCTGAACTCCTCGAGCACGGCCAGCCGCTTCTCGGACTGCCCCGAATTCGTCTCGGTCAGCAAATGGGCGAACGCCCGGATGCCGCTACGGCCGACCCGTCCGCGCAGCTGATGCAGCTGGGCGAGGCCGAACTTCTCGGGCCAGCAGACCACGATGGTGTTCGCACGCGGAATGTCGAGGCCGCTCTCCACGATGTTGGTCGCGAGCAGGACGTCGGCCCTGCCCTCGACGAAGCTCATCATCCGGTCGTCGATCTCGTCGGCAGCCAATCTGCCATGCAGGCACACGATGCGAAGATCGCCGGCCACCGCCTGCACCCGCGCCAGCATCGGATCCAGATCCTGGATGCGTGGACAGATCAGAAAACTCTGGCCGTGGCGCCGCTGCTCGCGCAGCAACGCCGACGCAATGGCCGCATCCGACAGCGGCGCAATCCTGGTTGCGACCGGGAGCCGGTGCACCGGCGGCGAGGCGATCACGCTGAGGTCGCGAAATCCGGCAAGGCCGGCGGCCAGCGTGCGCGGGATCGGCGTCGCGCTCATCATCAGCACATGGACATTCTTGGCAAGGCTGGAAAGCCTGGCCTTCTCGGCCGCGCCAAAATGCTGCTCCTCGTCGATGATGACGAGGCCGAGATCGTCGAACTTCACGTCCTTCGCGCCCAGCGCCTGCGTTCCGACCACGACCTTGATGCGGCCGCTGCGCAGTCCCTCCTTGGTCTCCCGCAGCTCCGCGCCGGAGGTCGCCCGCGACAGGTTCCCCACCTCGATGCCGAACGGGGCGAAGCGCTTCTGGAACGTCGCGACGTGCTGCCGTGCCAGCACCGTCGTCGGTACCGCGATCGCCACCTGCTTGCCCGACAGCACCACGGCGGCGGCCGCGCGCAGCGCCACCTCGGTCTTGCCAAATCCCACATCGCCGCAGATCACCCGGTCCATCGGATGGCCGGATGCAAGATCACCCAGCACGTCGCGGATCGCCTTGGCCTGATCGATCGTCGTGAAATAAGGAAAACGCGCGACGAACTTCTCATAGGCCGATCCCGGCGGAACCAGCTTTTCGGCGCGCCGCCTTCGGCGCTGGCTGATGTGCTTGGCCAGCGCCTTGCCGGCGATCTGGATTTCGCGCTCGGCCTCGGTGCGGCGGGCCCACCAGGAGCTGCCGTCCGCCTTGTCGAGCGCCAGCTTGCCGGGCTCGGTTGCGTAAGGCCACATCAGGGCCAGATCGGGCGGCGGCACGAGAACCGCGTTGTCGCCCGCGAACACCAGGCGGATCATCTCGCGCAGCGCGCCGCCGCCCGTGTTCACGGTCTGCAGGCCGTCGAGCACCGCAAGGCCGCGCTGGAGATGCACGACCACCGTGCCCTGCTCGGGCACGTCGGCATGGTCGAAGGCCGCGCTCCAGGCCCGCGCCATCGGCTGCGGATGATGCGCCCGGCTGCCGAGCACGTCGGACGCGGTCACGACAACGAGAGACTTTTTCCCCGGCACGACGAAACCCGCATCGAGGTCGGCCAGAAGCGCCGCCTCGCCGCCCCGCCCGCGCGCCGCCGTGTCCCAATCCGCGCAGCGCGGCGCCTTGACGCCGCTCATCCGCTCCATCACGCGCAGGTCGTCCTCCTGCGCCGCGACCAGGATCAGCCGCGATCCGGCCCGCCGCGTCTCCTCGACGAAGGCACGAAGCGCCTTCCTGGCGGAAGTCAGCTTTGAAAACTCCGGGATGGGCTGGAAGGACGCCGTCCGCGGCAACACCTTCATGCCCCTGGAGAGCTGCTTCCAGTCGCGCCGACCGATGTATTCGCGCTCTCTCTCCGCACGAGGCGCGGCCTCCTCGATCGTGCTCAGCCAGCCGTCGACGTGCAGCGGGACGCCTGCATCGGCGATCCATTTGGCGCGCCCGCAATAGTCGAACAGCGTCGCGCGCTTGCCGCGCTTCCCGGCGAAGCCAAGCCGCTCCGACATGGGATCGACGAGAAGCTCGCTGGTCTCGAAGATGATGTCGTGCTCTTTCGGGTCGAACGCCACGATCCGGCTGATCGCGCGGCCTGAATGCTCGATCCGGAACGGCCCCAGCGCGCCCGCGGGAAATATCTCGAAGGTCTGCCCGTGAAACAGGGCTCCGCCCGGATAGTCCGGCTCGTCCTCCAGATCGTATCCCAGGACTTCGAGGCGTCCGCGCAGGTCGCGCTCGGAAAACGCGCCGCCCACCTTCAAGCTCACACTCAGGCGCGACAGGCTCGCAGGCGGCGGCAGGYGCTCCATCACGGCTTCCGCCGTCGAGACCAGAAAGAGCGGCTTCCTGGATTTTGCGAGGCGTCGCAGCACGGAGGCTCTGCGCCCTGCGAGTTCATGGGACGGCTCGAGCTGATCGAACGGCAAGGTGTTCAATCGCGGAAACACCAGGACCTCGCAGGAGGGATCGAGCGCGTGAATGACGCTGCCGAGCCGCTCTGCCCTGTTCTCGCTCTCGGCGAGAAAAACGATGCCGCTGCGTCCGGACTGCTTCCATTGTGCAAGCAGATGGAGCGCCATCGAACCGAGGGGCGACGAAGACGAGATCGTGGCGCGCTGCGACCCTTTGCCTTTCTTTGGCGATGTCTTGGTCGCCTTCGCCTTTTTGGTAAGCCTCACTTGAATCCGTCTCTGGTCGTAAACTGTCACCCACCGAACGCGAGCCGCCGCATTGTCGATTCGCTGCTCGCCGCCATGCATATGGGATTTGCCCTGCCAACGCACGCCTCGTGGCAACGTTCGGGACGCCATTGCGCTCCCGAAATCTTCGGCTGTTGATCGCCCTGCGGACGGGGAACTCGCCGCTTCCGACGCGGCGCAGGATCGGCTTCTCTGGATGCAAGGGCTGCTGCGATCGAGCGCGCCCTGCTCGCATGGCCGGCACGAAAAACCCCAGCGCCTGGACGCTGGGGTGTTTCGTCAAAATATGAATTGGTCTGGCAATGACGCTTTCATAGCAGCGAATGCGCCGCGCGCGTGTGAACTGGTTCACACGCCTTGTTGTTTGTTGGCGCGGCCCGATCAATGCGGAACGGGGTACCGCGCCTCCGGTTTGAACCTGCACACGCCGCGCGCTAGGATGCCCCATTTTACGGAGGCTCATTTGAAACCATTCATTTTCATCGCCGCCATCGCACTCCTTGCGACGGCCCCCGCCCGCTCGCAACCGCTGGTCGATCCGAACAAGGTTGCTCCTGAATACCGCGAGGCGGCCGAGAAGCGCCGCGCCGAGCAGCTGCGGCAACGCGAATGCGCGATGAAGGCGGATCTGGAGAAGGTGCTGCCCAGGGATCGCACCGCCTTTCTCAACCATTGCCTGGACATGATGGCGGCCAAGCAATAGCGGCTGCTGATTGACAGCTCCAACGAGCTCCCCGCGCCGCCAGTCGCGACGGGCCGATGACGCCTGGCCGCGTTTTGCGAGCATCGCGTTCGTGCGCGCGACATCGGCTGCGACGAGACCTCTCGGAATGCCGCGAAAGCCTTCAGGCTTTCTTCAGACATTTGCGATCACCTGACGACCCATTTCCATCGGTCATTGTCGGTCGCGTATGAGTTTCGTCCAGATTCAGTGCACGCGCTGCAAGTCCGTGTTCCGCGATCGCGCCGGACGTTTGCAGGACGGCTATTCCAGGCAATGTCCGAGTTGCGACGTGGTGCTGTTCTTCGCCGAGGATTCGCAGCACCCTTTCGTCAAGCGCGCGATGCGCAATGCGCGCAAGGCCCGCAAGGAGCAGCGCGAGGCCGAGGCGGCCAGGCGCGTCGCGCCGGAGC
>NZ_JBFUES010000648.1:0-4431 GCF_056403875.1 Bradyrhizobium sp. P2_E8 | reverse complement strand
GTGGAGACAGTTCGCCCCACACTCGGCGTCATCGCCCGGCTTGACCGGGCGATCCAGTACTCTGAGACGGCGGTGATTGAATCGAGAAGCTGCGGCGTACTGGATTCCCCGCCTTCGCGGGGAATGACAATKCTACTTGGAGGAGAAGCCGATGCCCTATACTCCGTCATTGCGAGCGCAGCGAAGCAATCCAGAGTCTTTCCACGGAGGGATTCTGGATTGCTTCGCTGCGCTCGCAATGACGAGGTGGAGGGAACGAGCACCGCTTCATTACAGTCACCCCCGCGCAACGGCATGCCGCCAGTCTCTCCCCCGATCACAACCAGGTGTCTTGATTAGGAAACAGTCATTCCCTATTATCCCGCAATGCAAAAAAACGCCCGACGATCGCAAGACATAGCTCAGCCACCCGGCCGTCCCCGGGAGTTTGACATGGACACTGCCCTGGACGGGGCGGTGCGGGTGTTTTGCGAGCGCGGCTATCATGCCACGTCGATCGGAGACCTCACCGCCGCGATGCGGCTTGCCACCGGCAGCGTCTACAAGGCGTTTCGCGACAAGCATGCCGTGTTCCTCGCAGCCTTCGAGCGCTACGCCACGGTGCGCCGGGAGCAGACCCGCGGCGCGGCCGCGCGCGGTGCGAACGGCCGCGAGCGGCTGCGCCATGTGCTGCTGTCCTATGTCGAGCACTCCCAGGGCAGCGAGGGGCGCCGCGGCTGTATCGTGGTCGGCAGCGCGGTCGAGCTCTCCGCGGTCGATCCGGTGGTCCGCGCCCGCGTCAATGCGCAGCTCGCGACCAACGAGAGCTTCATCGCCGGCCTCATTCGCGAAGGCCAGGCCGACGGCTCGATTCCCCGCCATGTCGCGGCCGACGACACCGCGCGGCTGATGATCTGCATCACGCAGGGAATGCGCGTCGTCGGCAAGGCGCGCCTGCCGCTCGACGGGACGCGCCTCGTCGGCGTCGCGATGAAGCTGCTCGCCTGAATTCTTGGCTTATTAGGGAATGATCGTTCCCAATCTCTGGAGACCGTGTCAATGACGATGAATGCCACCATCGAGACCGCGCCCGAGCCGGATGCGGTGTCGCAGCGCCTGACCTTCGTGCTTGCCGCGGCCTGTGGCATGGTCGCCGCCAACATCTACTATGCCCAGCCGCTGATCGCCCCGATCAGCGCTGCGCTCGGCCTGTCGCACGCCGCCGCAGGGCTGATCGTCACCATGACGCAGATCGGCTACGGCACCGGGCTGCTCTTCATCGTGCCGCTCGGCGATCTCGTCGAGAACCGCACCCTGATCTGCTCCGTCATCACGCTCGGCGCCGCGGCGCTGCTCGCCGCCGCGTTCGCGACGCACGCGCTGCCGTTCCTGATCGCCGCGCTGTTCATCGGGCTCGGCTCGGTCGCGGTGCAGATCATCATTCCCTATGCGGCGCATCTGGCGCCGGAGGCCATCCGCGGCCGCGTCGTCGGCAACGTCTCGACCGGCCTGATGCTCGGCATCATGCTGGCGCGGCCGGTGTCGAGCTTCGTCACCGCCGTGTCGTCGTGGCATGCGGTGTTCTTCGCCTCCGCCGCGCTGATGATCGTGCTCGCAGCCGTGCTCTGGATGGTRCTGCCGACGCGCAAGCCCGTCGCGCGCATGCATTACGGCACGCTGCTGCTGTCGATGCCGCATCTGGTGCGCACCATGCCGCTGCTCCGGCGCCGCGCGCTCTACCAGGCGAGCCTGTTCGGCTGCTTCACCCTGTTCTGGACGGTCGCGCCACTCCAGCTCGCCGGCGCGTTCGGCTTCTCCCAGCGCGGCATCGCGCTGTTTGCCCTCGCCGGTGTCGCCGGCGTGTTCGCCGCGCCGATCGCGGGACGGCTCGCTGATCGCGGCCATAGCCGCATTGCGACGCTGGTTGCGATGTTGCTCGCGGCTGCGGGTTTCCTCGTGACTTATATCGGCGCGGCCGGCTCGATGCTGAACCTGGCCTGCCTGGTGGTGGCCGCGATCGCCATCGATATCGGCGTCCAGGGCAACGTGGTGCTCGGCTTCCGCGCCATCTTCGCGCTCGGGCACGAACATCGCAGCCGCCTCAACGGCCTCTACATGGCGACGTTCTTCGCTGCCGGCGCTGCCGGCTCCGCGGTCGGCGCCTGGGCCTTCGCGCAAGGCGGCTGGGCCCTCGCATCGGGAATCGGCCTCGCTCTGCCGGTCGCGGGCCTGCTCTATGCGGCCACCGAGTAGCGGTGAAAATCATGCGATGCGGCTGTTTACCAAACGCCCGGGCATGCGTTTTCCGCCTCGCGATTTTCCTGCCGCTGTAGTACTTTGGTCGCAAGGCCCGGTTAACGGGCGGCAGGGGGAGGCTGATGAGACGTGCGGGGCTGTTTGCCGTACCGCGGGTACGGCCATGGTCGTGGCAGGCGTTTCTGCTGGGACTAGTCGTCGTCGGACTATCGGCGGTGCTTCAGGGCATCTGCGTCGCGCTCGGCGCAAAACTCTATTTCGCGGCATTTCTGCCCAGCCTGTTCGTGCTCGGACTTGTCGCGGGTGCGCCGGCGGCGGCATTCGCCGCGCTGCTCACCGTTCCGCTGGTGTGGTGGGCGTTCATTCCGCCCTTCTTCGAGTTCACCCCGCTATCCAGCGCCAATGCGGATTCCATCAACCTGTTCTGCCTCCTCGCCGTGCTCCTGATCGGCCTTGCCGATCTCTGCCGCGAAACGATGTCGATCATCAGCCGCGGCGGGCTGAAGCCTTCGGGCGAGAGCGCGGCAACGAATTCGCAATAAATCGGCGATGCGCGCGCGCCGACGTTGCGCCCGCGCAACAGTCCGGCAACCATTCGCGCGCTTGGCGCGCGCCGCTAACTTTTCGAAAAAGATTTGGCCGCAATTTCTCCCCCGGGAATGACGAGGGAGTTTTCGGACATGAACGGCCAAGCAAACGGGCACGCCATCTTGGAGAACGTGCGCCGCTATCGCGGCATCGCATCGCTCTATCGCCAGACCGCTGCATTCCGCCCGGGCCAGAGCTGGTCGCTGCTGGAGCAGGCGAGGGATTGGGAAGCGCGGGCGCTGTCGGAACTGGAAGCCTATTTCGCCACGCGCATGGATTACGCCGCTTCGCGCGCGGCCTGATCGTTAACCATCGCCGCAAGGAGGTCGGCGGCGAACATCGGCGATCGCCGGCTCTGGTCGGGAGCGCAATCCGTGGCGACTACGGGGTTACCTCGGCGCCTGCGCATGATAGCAAGTTGCCCGGATCTCCTTCACGTCGGCCGGGGGCGAGCGATGACCACCTTCAACCGCATCTTCACGACAGAGCGCCTGCTTCAGATCATCGTCATTCTCGCGGCGACGATTGCGATGAAGCTGATGGGCTGAACACCGGCGGGCTAGCGCTCGCCGAACTCCGGCACGTCGGGCAGATAGTTCGACCCCTCCGAGCCCAGAAAATCGAACATCGCCTGCGCCGGCGGCAGCAGCACCTTGTCGCTGCGGCGGATCACGTACCATTGCCGCACGATCGGCAGGCCGGCGACGTCGAGCACGATCAGGCGGCCCTCGGCAAGCTCGTGCGCCACGGTGTGGGCCGAGATGAAGGCGATGCCGAGCCCGGCGATGACCGCCTGCTTGATGGTCTCGTTGCTGCTCATCTCCATGCCAATGACCGGCTCGAGGTCCGACTTCTGGAACATGCCCTCCATGAGCGTGCGCGTGCCCGATCCCAGCTCGCGGGTGAGGAAGGTCTCGTGCACGAGGTCGGTCAGGCTGAGGCCGGAATCCTTCTCCAGCCAGTGCCCCTTGCGCGCGACGATGATGTGCGGATTGCGCCCGAGCTGACGGACGTCGACGCTGACGTCGGCCGGTGGCCGACCCATCACCGCGAAATCGAGGTCGTAGCCGTGCATGGCCTCGCGGATCTCCTCGCGATTGCCGATGGTCAGCCTGATCTCGATCTTCGGGTACCGCTTGGTGAATGCCGCAATCGCATGCGGGACGAAATACTTCGCGGTCGAGACCGCGCCGAGATGCACGGTGCCGCCGGTCCGCCCGGCGAGCAGGTCGAGCGCGCCCTGGCAGTCCATGATCGCGGCTTCGACCCGCTCGGCGAGCGCCAGCACCTCCTTGCCCGCCTCCGTCAGCAGCATGCCGTCGCCGGTCCGCTGCACCAAAGGCAGGCCGGCGAGGTCCTGAAGCTGGCGCAACTGCTGGGTCACGGCCGGCTGCGTCAGCCCGAGATGGCCGGAGGCCGCCGTCACGCTGCCCTTGGCCGAAAGCGCCGCGAGCGAGCGAAGCTGCCGGATCGTCAGATGCCGGAGCTGGGTCGCCGCATGGCCGGGGCCATTATAAGAAAATTCTTTGGCGCTCATTATGAATAGAAATTTTCCTTATTAAGCCACCCCTGTCAATCTCCTTATGCCGGGACCGACCGCGACCTGCC
>NZ_JBFUES010000647.1:0-4434 GCF_056403875.1 Bradyrhizobium sp. P2_E8 | reverse complement strand
CGTCATACCTCGCCCGCGGGCTCGCAGCTAGCGGGCGGGCTTCCGCTCGATCGGGTCGATGTCGATCGCCCGCAGGCGGCCGAGCCGCAGCACGTCCATGGCGAGCCGCCGGCCGATCCGGTCGCGGTCGAGCACGCGGATCAGATCGTCGACGCCGTTGATCTCGACGCCGTCGAGCCTGATCACGACGTCGCCGGGCAACAGGCCCGCCTTCGCCGCCGGCCCGTCCGGCTCGATCTGCATCAAGAGCGCGCCCATCTTGTTCTCGACGCCGGCCAGCACGGCATGCCGCCGCGGAACCGGCGCGGTCTGTCCGGCGACGCCGATATAGGCGCGCCGGACATAGCCGTGGCGGATGATCTCCGCGAGCACGAATTGCGCGGTGTTGCTGGCGACCGCGAAGCAGATGCCTTGCGCGCCGTTGATGATGGCGGTGTTGATGCCGATCACCTCGGCATTCGACGACACCAGCGGGCCGCCGGAATTGCCGGGATTGAGCGCGGCATCGGTCTGGATGACGTCCTCGATGGTGCGGCCGCTGACCGAACGGATCGAGCGTCCCAGCGCCGAGACCACGCCGGCGGTCACGGTCGATTCGAATCCGAGCGGATTGCCGATCGCGATCACGAGTTGGCCGCGGCGCAGGGTCTTGGAGTTGCCGAGCGCGGCATAGGGCAAGTCACGGACGCCGTTGGCGCGCAGCAGCGCAAGGTCGGTGTCGGGATCGACGCCGAGCACGCGGGCGTCGCCAACATGGCCTTCCACATCCCGCAGCCGGATCTCTTTGGAGGCGCCGACCACGTGGCTGTTGGTGAGGACGAGCCCATCCGGCGAGATCACGATGCCCGAGCCGAGCCCGCCGCGCTCGCGGCCGTTCGGCACCTTGGGTCCGGTCTCGACGCGCACGACGGCAGGGCCGACGCGGTCGGTGACGTCGATCACGGCATTGGAATAGGCGTCCAGCAGCGGCCGGTCATCGACCGGCGCAGCCGCTGTCGTTCGCAATGACGAGGCGTCATCGGCGATATCTGAAGTGAAATCCAGCATGGCAAGAGTCCTTGAGGCTCACACAGATGGTGGCCTGTTCCCTCCCGCGCAAGGGATCCGCCTGGGGCGCAGGGCTGGACTGCCCAGGTGGCTAGGGCGCGCGCCGCAGCGCGCCCCCTCTTGCCTTGACCGGGTCGAGCAGCGACCAGTCGCCGTCCGGGAGCACATACCCCCTGGGGAACGGCGCGCGCAGCTCCAGCCCGAGCGAGCGCAACACGCGGTCGTCGCGGTAGTAGCATTGCAGCACCACGCGGACGAGGGTTGCCGCGCCGCCGGAGCTGCGGAACTGCTGCGCGACGCCATCGCGCGCGGCGGCTTCGAGGTCCGCCAGCGGCATGCCGGCAAGCCGCGCCAGATGATCGAGCGCAGCCACGACCGGCCTCGTGTCGCGGCCGAGGGTTGCGAGAATGTCGGCCTGGATGATCTCGTCATCGGCGCCGGGGACCCGGTATTCCTCGCTCGGTGGAATGATCATCGCGGCGATGGCGCGCAAATCCTGGCGCTGTCGCGGCGTGAGGGTGATCTGTTCGGTCATAAGAATCCTCAGTCGAACAAATTGGCGAGGCGCTGCTTCATCTGGTCGGCGATGTACAGCGCGAGGGCCTGGATGGTGGACGTCGGGTTCACGCCGCCCGAGGTGACGAAGATGCTGCCGTCGACGATGAAGAGGTTCTTCACGTCGTGCGAGCGGCCCCATTCGTTGACGACGGAGCGTTCGGGATCGGTGCCCATCCGCGCGGTGCCGAGCAGGTGCCAGCCGCCCCACGGGATCGGCGAGTTGACGCAGATGTCGGTCGCCCCCGCGGTCTCGAGCACCTCCCGGCCGCGCGCCAGCGCGTGCTCCATCATCTTCCGGCTGTTCTCGCTGATCGTGTAGTCGATCTTCGGCGCGGGAATGCCGTGGCTGTCCTTCAGCACGGGATCGAGCGTGACGCGATTGTGCTCTTCCGGCAGGTCCTCGCAGATCGCCGAGAAACCTAAGCGATGGCCGTTGAGCTTGCGGAAGACGCGGTGATGATCGACGCCCCAGGGCAGAATGCCCTTCTGCTCGCTGACGACGGCCTCGAACACCGGCCCTGCCCCGCGCACGAACTGGACGCCGTAGCCGCGCACGAAGCCGCGCGACAGGTCGGTGTCATACCATTCCTTGCTCCACAGGCAGGTCGGTGGCGCGCGGTTGCTATCGGTCGGCTCCTTCACATAGCCGTAGATCTGCGCATAGGGATGGAACATCAGGTTCTTGCCGACGAGACCCGACGAATTGGCAAGTCCGTTCGGAAAGCGCCCCGACGCGGAGTTCAGCAGCAGCCGCGGCGTACCGACACCGTTGCAGGCGATGATCACGACATGCGCCGGCTGAAACTGCTCGACACCGTCCTTGTCGTAATAGACCACGCCCGAGGCCATGCCGCTCTCGTCGGTGGTGATCTCGCGCACCCGGCAATGGGTGCGCAGCTCGACACCGGCGCGGACCGCGTGCGGCCAATAGGTGATATCGGTCGAGGATTTGGCACCTTGCGCGCAGGCCGGCGTGCAATGGCCAAGATTGATGCAGCGCGCCCGGCCCTCATAATCCATGGTCGCAACCGTCGTGTCCGACGGCCACCAGTGCCAGCCGAGCTTGTTCATGGCCCTGCCGATGATCGCACCGGACAATCCCATCGGCTGTTGCGGCATCGGCGGATGCGTCAGCGGCGAGAGCGGATCGCCCGATAGCCCCGACGTGCCCATCATGCGATCGTTCTCTTCGAAGAACGGGGTCAGCGCGTCGTAGTCGATCGGCCAGTCGTCGGCGACGCCGTCGAGCGTCTTCACCTTGAAATCGGAGGGATGCAGCCGCGGCCAGTGCGCGGTGTACATCACCGTCGAGCCGCCGACCGCATTGTAGTTGACGACCTTGATCGGCGAATTGTCGTCGTTGATCGGATAGTCCTCGGGCCGACCGCGGACGTTCGGGCTCGACGACCACTCGCCGTAGAATTTGGCTTCCCAGTCCCGGCCCGTGCTGGGATATTCCGCCGGGTTCATCCAGCCGCCCTGCTCCAGGCAGAGAATGTGCATCTTGGTCTCGGCCAGCGACCACGCCACCGCCGCGCCTGAAGCGCCGGCGCCGATGATCAGGACGTCCACGGGGTCTTTCATCGCGACCTTTTCCTCCCCCTCGCCGCTTCCCGGGCGATTCGGCCTCCGCAGTCCGCAAGGCCGGCGCAACGATAGGGTCAGAGCGACGGCTGAGTAAAGCCGCGGGGCCGGAATGTCGCACTTCGCAGGGCGCAGACCATTGGTATCGCCACATCCGGATGCTAGGAACGAGACGAAAGAGCAATCGATAGCGAGACCGTATGTCCTTCGAGAATTCATTTGCCGCCGCCCGCGCTTTCGCGCTTGTTTTGTTTCTTGCTCTGCCCGGATTTCTGGCCTCCTCAGCGCCTGGGTTCGCACTGACCGCGACGGCGACCGTCCGGGACGCCAATTCCATCCAGCTTGGCGACGTCACCTATCGGCTCGACGGCGTCGACGCGCCCGAGCTCGACCAGGTCTGCATCGACGATCACGCCGATCCCTGGACCTGCGGCATCGAGGCCCGCGATCAGCTGGCCAAGCTGATCGGCAAACGGGCGGTACGCTGTGACGATGTCGGGCCGGAAAAGAGCTTCGGCAAACGCCACCGTGCGATCTGCACGGCCGAGGGCGACAAGGCCAGCCTGAACGAGCAACTGGTGAAGCTCGGCTTCGCCATCGCGCGCGAGCCGATCAAGGCCAACGTCAAGCCGGCGGCAGCCGAAGCCAAGACGGCCTCGTCCGGAATCTGGAAGGGCTGCTTTGTTGCACCGCAAGAATTCCGAACCGGCAAGAAGGACGGCGCACTCCTGGGCGCCGCCTGCCGGCCGGACCGCGACAAGGAAATCCGCGCCGTGCTGTTTCCGGACGAACTGACCATGCCGCCCAGTTGCGGCATCAAGGGAAAGCTTGCGGTGCGCGCCCGCGTCACCGGCAATATCGGCATCTATCATCTGCGGGGCTGCCCGAGCTATCCGGCGACCACCAAGCCGGACCGCTGGTTCTGCTCGGAGGACGACGCCCAGGCCGCCGGCTTCCGCAAGGCCTATAATTGCCGCCGGCCGAAGTGAGCAGGTCGTTCACGCTGCCGTGAGCGGTACCCGGAGACAGTATTGATCCGGAATTGAACTCCATGGCGAGTTGCTGCACTTATCAACGTGCGCACGCGCTTTGCGCGAGCGCTTCCTTGGCAGACGATCCTCATTGGATTGCCTTTGCTCGGGCGTTTCCTCCCTAGACTTGGGCCGCTTGTCACAAACAAGCGGCTCTTCTTTTTTGTGCCCCTACTGCCGCAACGGCAAGAACAGGTCCATCGGCGGCATGTTC